>JASHRR010001347.1 GCA_030037185.1 Xanthobacteraceae bacterium
CAGGACGCCTAGTGGCGGCAGACCGGCGAGAAAGGCTGGAAGACACTTTCCGCCAACACCGCGTCACAGCATCGACTGGCAAGCCTTGATGGCCGCCGTCTATCTTGCCGTAGCGGCAGTGCTGCTGGCGCGGCTGTTGATCGGTATTGCGCTGATCGTCAACGACCGACCGAGTCGATCGACCGACCACGCCATGACGATATCCAATTGCCGCCGCGCGGCATCCTTGCATAGCCGATCGAAATCCGGGCGCTTGTCGCCGGATGTGCTTGTCCACGTCACGCCCGAGTACGCGGTTGAGCTCCCTGTTCAAGCGGAAATTCGCTGCTCCACTTCTGTTTTTCGTCCTGATTAACAGCAGCAAGACCCGCGCCAAAAGCTCGGTGGCGCGGGCGCTTCCTTGCCGAGGCGCGTTCCCCGCAGCGCGTGGCGGCGCGAGAGAGGGGGGCGAGCCGGGTCCCGCCGCGCCGACCCACCCCGTCGAAAAACAAGGGTACTCCCGGGGGCCGCCGGTCACAACCGCGACGGGCGTGCATGCAATGAGGTCTGCACCTGCCAATCGACGCACGTTTCGTCGCGTGCGACAGTGCGGGAGCGGGAGCGCCGCCGCGAATTCTGCTAAAATCTCGTCTTGAAAAGGCCCTTCGAGCCGCCGCCTGTGCTCGATCCAACAAAACTTGAAAGGGAGGATCTTCATGGCATTCAATCGTCGCGAACTGCTTGTCCATGGCGGAACCGCAGCGGCATTGGGCGCGGGCGGTATTGCGTCTCCCGCATCGGCGCAGGCGCAGCAACCGCCGACACAATGGCATCACGAAGCGGACATCGTTGTCATCGGATCGGGAGCGTGCGGACTTCCCGCCGCCATCGCGGCAAAGGAGGCTGGCTCATCGGTGATCGTCGTTGAGGCTCAGCCGCACGTCGGCGGGCACGCGCGGGTGAGTGGCGGCAACATGCCGCTCGGCGGCGGCACCAGCGTACAAAAGAAATACGGCATCGAGGACTCGCCGGACCTAGTGTTCAAGGACCTCACGGACTGGTCGGTCGTCCAGCCCAACGGCTTTCCGGATTATCGCTACAACGACCGCGAAGTGATCCGTGCCTTCGCTGACCACAGCGCCGCCACCTTCGAATTTCTGCAGGAGCACGGCGTCGTGTTCGTCGACAAGCCGCCGGACCGACAAGGTGGCTCGTCGGTGGGCAACTCGGTCCTGCGCACAATGCACTGTGCACCGATGGATTGGCCGCTCATTCAAACTGGTGCTCCCGCCAATCCGAACGTACGGGCGACGATGTCCTCGGGTAACGGACTCACGCAGCCGCTCGATGCCGCCGCACGGAAAGCCGGCGTCGAATACCTTCTTGAGCACAAGATGATAAGAATCTATCGGGAGCAGCCGAGCTCAGGTCGCGTCATCGGCGTCGCGGCCGACAACAACGGCACCACGCGCAACATCCGGGCGCGCAAAGCGGTCATCATTGCCACGGGCGGTTCGACCGGCAATGTGAACTTCCGCCGTATGTTCGATCCGCGCCTGACCGAAGAATATTGCGGCCTTGCGGGAATGCCCTACTCGAATCAGGATGCCAGCGGCGAGATCGCCGCTATGGCGATCAACGCGTCGCTTTGGGGACTATTCAATTTTACGAGCGAGACCGGCTCGGGCCTGACAAAGCCCGGGCAGATCGGGTGCCAGTACGGCTATGTGAATCTCCGCTGGACGCCTGGCAGTCCGGTCTTCAGCAAAGCCCGAGCCAGCGGCCTACGAGTCGCGGACTGGCAGGACGTCATCACGGTGAACATGCTGGGCAAGCGGTTCTACGACGAGACCGGTCGTCAATACACCGCCAACAGCTACAAAGGCGTCGATCCCTATATCCATGGCAGCTATCTCAACGCTAAGAATGTACGCTTTGATCCCAACAACTGGATCAACGCCGCGATGGCTGGGATCGACGACGGTCAAAACGGCGGCGGGCCGATCTGGGCTATCTTCGATTCGGCGGCGGTCGAGCGCGAGAAGTGGGACCCGAAGCCGCCGAACGTAGACATCGAAGGCGGGTTTTTCTTCAGCGCCGACACGGTGAGTGAACTCGCCAAGAAGATTCAGATGAAATACCAGCGGATTCCGATGCCACCGCAGAACCTTGAGGAGACTGTTGGGCGCTATAACGGATTTGTGGCCCAGGGCAGGGATTTTGACTTCGGCAAACCACGGCCGCTATACACGATCGCGCAGCCGCCATTCTATGCAGCGTGGGCGACGCCCGTCCTACACGATACCCGGGCAGGATTGCGTATCAACGGACGTTGTCAAGTCGTGGACATGGATGGCGACGTGATCGCGGGCCTCTATTGCGGCGGCGAGTCGGCAGGAGGTTTCAGCATGCACGGCTTGGCCCGCTGCACGTGTCAGGGTTATATCGCGGGGCACAATGCCCACGCAGAGAATCCCCGAGCCTGACAAAGGACAAGACCGGCTGCGATACGTGGTCAGAGGTGGAGGTCGCACTCAATGCCGCGGTCAACGACACTTGGCCTGTTTGTTGACGGCGGCGTTAGAGCGTCTCGAATGGAACGAGAAGACGATCCTGTCGCCTACGCTGGCCTGCAGCTAGAGGACCGCCTCCGGGAAATTAAGCGCCTATGGTCAGATACCAACAACGCTGAGATCCTCGCGCAGACATTCGGCCATCCGATCGGAGACCAGTCCTGGCGATACGGCAGGCGCGGCGGCGGGAGCGACTATGGCGGTTGCGCTGCGTCGCCGGCGCGTGGATGTGATTGGTACGATAAGTAGTCGTCGAACAAACACGCCCGTGCTGTTCTCTCACACCCAGCGCCGTACCAGCGCGACATAGTCGTCATAAGCCGCGCCGAACTGGCGGCGCATCTTGGCTTCCTCGAAGGGGATGTGGACCCAATTGACGGTGGCGAAGGCGGCGAGGGGTGCCATGAACATCGGCCAAGCGCCGATCCCTACGGCAATGCCCAGCGAGAGAGTGACCAGGCCCAGATACATCGGGTTACGGGTGAACTGGTAGGGACCGCGAGTGACAAGTTTACGGTTGGCCAGCGATGTCGGGTTGATTTCGGTGTCCTCACGCCGGAACAGGATGAAAGCCCAAACTGGCGGGATAAACGCAAGCCCCACTAAGACTCTTCCCAGCAGCGGAAGCGGCAGGCCGGGAATCGTCGGCCAGCCCAGAGACCAGCTCAGCGCCGAGCAGAGCGCAATGTAGATCAACGTCCAAATTGGTGGAGGTAGCTTGAGCATGTTGAACCAACAGAAGCAGACCGTCAATTAGTATCTCATTGTCAGGACGGAGTGACAGTATGTCTCAAGAGTGTGCCGCTTCGGGTCAAGGGCTGTCTTCACGATGACTTTGGCAGCACGTCCGGTGTGCCGGAGATGGTTGTACCTACCGTAAACCCAAAACAGCTGTCGATCGCCTGCGAATCGGTCGATAATCACGGCGATGGGCGATCTCGCCGGGTAGACGAGGCGGTTGCCCCCCTCGCCCCCCACAGATCCGGACGTGCCCGATTCGTGCATCCGGTTCCTCACGCGAGAGATTCGTTCCATCAGGTGTAGCGGTGAATGATCTTGGCCGCTGGCAGCGGGTGACGGATGAGGAACGCGTTGAAGTTGTCCCATTTGAACGGCCTTCCGCGTGTTCGACGTTCCAACC
>JASHRR010001348.1 GCA_030037185.1 Xanthobacteraceae bacterium
GGCCGACCGTACTGCAGTTCTACGGTGTGTCGGAAGCGACCGCGGACACTTTTGGGGTCCCTTCCGACGGGGTACTTGAGCCCCAACCCCTGTCTCCGCAGTCCTCGGACCCTCCCGCGGACCTGATCCTCAAAAGAGGACCCAAAGGAGTGCAAATGGGGAAGCTCCCTCCCCCTCATCTCCCTTCGGTCCGGCTCGGGTTCCGCAGGCTTCTAGGCTCTTTTTGGAAAGCGCTCCCGCAAGGGAGACCCATTTCCGCGGGCCTAAATGCGGGCGGCAGCCAGCATGCTCGCGTGGAGGCCAGCCCTGAGCATAACTGGAAACGTTAAGGGCGCTCCAGTGATCCAGGGTGGAGGTCGAAGGCAGGGCGGCGCCGTTAGCCCCCAATGGCCCCACAGACTCCTAGGAGACTCACTGGCGCGTTTTGGAGGCTGGCCGCTACTACCAAGCGGCGACGCGAAGGGCCTCTCAGCGACTCTCGTACGGAGTCTGGCGGGACACGTGCCGAGAGCGGAGCCCCTGCGGGTCAAGGCGGGTCAAATGTCTTCGTGAGGCCCATCGCGTGCCTCGGGCCCTGGGTCCTTCCGCCGTTCAAGTCAGGGCCGCTGTCGGTGGCGGTGCGTCGTGACGGACAAAGGTGACCCGAAGCCGCCAGCCCGGCCTTACTTCGTAGTCGTCCCTGCCGAAAAGAATTCCTGCACAAAATCAAGTGTGCGATTCCGGTAGCCCGCCTTTGCAACGATTGAATCTCCGAGTTCGAGATATGGATCGGTTGCGGATTGATAGACCGGCCACCCAGGCAACTTCGCTCCGTTTGGGTCACCGGTAGTAGCAAATCTTACCCATGCACCCATGATCTGCTCGGACAGGCTCTTGTCGGTTTCGTCAGAGCCTGACCGCTTTACAAAACCGGGCGCGCTCAGGTTGCCAAAGACATAAGCCAGTTCTTCGGTATGCATCGGAGCGCTCTGTTCCCCATTAGGGCTACGCGTGAAAAGATATCGGTACGTCTTCGGTTGAATACGCGATTGCTCGCGGGCCATTCCACGTACGCCAAAGTTGAATTGTGTGTCAGCGAACATGTAGGAGAGAGCATCGGGGACGTCTTGGTCAGTACTGGCCGACCATACTTGGAGAGCCCCAGGCGCGGCTTTCCCGAAATTTTGTTCAACAAAAGTCCGAAGTTCTGAAGCGCTGTGGATCGGCCACGACCTGATGAAAAGTCGCCCCTCATCGGAATTGCTGCCAATGATCAACGGAACCGGATGCGCGCGTCCCGACGCATAGGCATTTCTTTCGTCACCCTGCAGTACCCACCCATCGCTCACTGGCCCCAAAGCACGCGGTGCAGTTAGACTTCTAACGGCGGGCACGAGTTTATCAGTGAGGGCCAACACTTCCGCGGCCGACGAGCGGCGCATCTGAGCAAGATCGTTGCCGGCAACTTGTCCCGCCTTCTCGCCTACATCAAGGCTTGCTATCGGACGCATCGCGCCCGGACTTTCAAGGATGACTTGCCCAAACAACCCTTCCGTCAGAGGTGAGCCGAGCAGAAGTGATATCGCGCTGGCGCCAGAGGACTCGCCAAACAAGGTTACGCGTGCGGGGTCGCCGCCAAAATTGGCAATGTTATCTTTGACCCAGCGAAGAGCGGCTGTGATATCAAGCAGGCCATAATTGCCGGAGGAATTATGCGGCGACTCGCGGGTCAACAGCGGGTGGGCTAGGAATCCAAAGACTCCTGTTCGGTAATTGAACGTAACCAACACGACGCCTTTGCGAGCGAGGGCTTCGCCATCATAGAGAGGATGCGAACCGGAGCCATTGATGAAGCCGCCGCCGTATACAAAGACCATGACCGGCAACTGGCCTTGCGCCGAACCGGCCTTCGTCCAGAGGTTAACGGTCAAACAATCCTCGCTGAACGCTGGCGCGCGAGTCGTAGGTCCCGGCTTCTGCATGCAATCCGGACCGAAGCTCGTCGATTTGCGCACTCCCTCCCACGGAGTTGGCGGAGCCGGCGGCCTCCACCGCAACTCGCCCACGGGCGGGGCGGCATAGGGAATCCCCTTGAACGCCCAAACATCCGTGCCATCTCCGACTACGGCACCTGATCGGGTCTGAATTACTGGAGACACAGCACTGACGGGTTGGGCCGTCACTTCGGTCAAGGCAAATGCAAAAACAATGCGGGCGACTGTCAGCCGCAAGTTGTACGACGTCATAAAATCCTCCCAAATTATTGGTCCATGGTATGCCTTTCGCGCACTTTGTCGTCCCGCAGGATTGCTTGTAAGCCTCCCAGCCAAGAGACCCCACCAGGGAGGTCACCACGCCCATCGGCCTGACCCAAGGCGCTGCCCGGGCGACTACGATAGGTTGACAGGCGATAGCGAAACGACCTGCGGGTTCCCACCCCGCCTAAAAGGCGAGAGGCAACCAAACAAACTCAACTCCGATATATTGCAGAATCCGCGCAACTGAGGTTTACGTACGTCGCGATTAACACATCTCGGTTCCAACGCAAAGCGACAGCGCGCCCTTCAAGCCTCTGGAAGGCGACGGAGCGCAACCCGCCGCTGACAGACATTCGAACTTATTGAATGACCGTTGCTGATGAACTCGTTCGCCGGCTGAGACTCTGGGGAGCAGCTGTCGCGGGAAGATACCGGAAACGCCGACCCAAGCATGTTGCGGTCTGTGCTCGTGTACGGCGGCGCGCAAGGAATCTGGGTCGACAAAAAGACGACGGGCGCGCTCGCAGCGGACGACGTCACCGTGAGCATTCTGCACACCGGGCGACACTACGCGGATGACCTCTCCGATGACGGGCTCATCTACCATTACCCCAAGACGCGTCGACCGCCCGGCGGGGATGCCGCCGAGGTTCAGGCTACCAAGAATGCCGGTGCGTCCCTGCCGATTTTCGCGATCCTACCTGGGAAACGTAGCGCTAAACGCTCCGTCCGACTTGGATGGGTCGTCGACTTCGACGAGGAGAACGGGCAGTTCTTAATCCTGTTCGGCGATCATAAGCCTGAGTATCAGTCGGCCCCGGGCGAAGAGATGCCCTTCGTGCTGACCGGAGGAACCGCCTCCAGAAATACCACGACGAAGGCAAGGCCTGGTCAGCAGCGCTTTAGGTTTCACGTGCTAGCCAAGTACGGCAGTAAGTGCGCTGTGTGAGAGATAACACACCCGAGCCTCATCAAGGCCGCGCACATCTGCGGAAAGGCAGACAATGGCTCTGATGACTGGCGCAATGGACTGCCGCTCTGTTCTACACATCACGACGCGTTCGACGCACACCTCTTTGCAATCCATCCTAACACGCACGCAGTTATATCGATGCCTGGCGTCTCGCTATCGAGCATCGGGATCGTCGCGAAAGTGCTCAATCCTATACACCAATACCCGCATCCACAGGCGATATCGTGGCGTTTCACTCAAGCCAACAAGCTGTGGTCTGACGAAGGACAACGAACTGCCTTGGAGCCCGGCGTCGCGGCTGACCAATA
>JASHRR010001349.1 GCA_030037185.1 Xanthobacteraceae bacterium
TCGTGCTGCACACCGCGGGTATTCTGACGCCTTCGGGGGGACATCCGTCGGTCAACCGTCCAACCCGTCAAAAGCTATCCACGGGCGGCTATCCGGATCGATCCACTTCGACCGATATTCCATCCATGTCGCCATAGTCCCTCACCTTGTAGCCCGGGACAAGGCTTGTCCATTGGTGGTTCTCGCGCTTGGCGATCTTCATGCCGTTGATGGTGAGGAAGATGTCCTTCTCGTCGCCGACCCCGGCAACTTTGCCGTCGTCATTCATACGCTTCCTACTCCGTACTCTTGTGGACTTGATGCAAGTCGGATAGCGCGCTCAGGAACCGGCGTCGGTCCGGTGGATGACAGAGCAGAGCGGCGAGGCGACGGGCACGACCCGAAGGGCTTCGCGATAATAGGCGAGGCTTGCGGCGCCACATGTCCCATAGGGGTTGGCTTTCGGGATGAATGGCTATGCGCCTTGTTTGTGGATGTCATCCGCCCTTGGAACATCCCGCCCGATCTTGAGGCCCGACTATTCCGTAAGCTTCAGATGCTCGACGATGCGGCGACCTGCCGGTCTTATCCATGGCAATGGCGTTGAGGCGTGCCGGGAGTTGACGAAGGCGCTGGCAGTGACAAATACGCCGGGGAGCGCCGCAAGACTGTAAGGCTCGCGCTGTCGGGGGTTTGAACACCCTGGCGCACTTCGACCCGGACAGCCGTCTGGCAGGCATCGGCGGCCTTCTTCTTCGACAAGGTCTTGATGTGACGCTTGCGGTGCTGGTCGACGTAATCGACGATCCAGGCTTCCTGCAAGACGCGGTGGCCTTGCGCTCTGACACAACGGCCGACGGACGCATTGCGCGTTGCGACGCTGGACAGTAGTCTTTCAGTTTCGGAGGCCCGCAGGATGCGCCGGGTGCTGCTTCTTGAGGGCGGCATTTGTTGCGGGGCGTGCGAGGGTCGCGGTGAGAACGACTCTCGACGGGCATAAACCCAAGGGGCAAAATGATGTCCGAGCGCGAAGTGACGAACATGCGAAGACGTGACCTTCTAGCGCTCATCGGAACGGCGGCCGGCAGCGCGGTGATGTACCGCGCGATGTCGAGTATGGGCCTTGCCGCAGAGTCAACGTATACCGGGCCAATCAGGCTCGAAGGCGATCCCAAGAGCGCCTCGGTGCTCATCCTCGGGGCCGGTCTCGCCGGGATGGTGGCGGCGTTTGAGCTGCGCCGGGCTGGCTACCGCGTTCAAGTGCTCGAATACAACAACCGCGCCGGTGGGCGCTGTTGGTCGTTGCGAGGCGGCGACAGCTACACCGAACTCGGCGGTGCTACGCAGCGCTGCGAATTCGACTCCGGCCTTTATTTCAACCCCGGTCCCTGGCGCATTCCCTACAACCACCGCGCAGTGCTCGACTATTGCCGGCGCCTCAACGTCACGCTCGAGCCGTTCATTCAGGTGAACCACAACGCCTTCGTCCATTCCGCGCGCGCCTTCGGGGGCCAGCCGCAGCGCTATCGTCACGTGCAGGCCGATTTCCATGGCTATGTCGCCGAACTCCTCGCCAAGGTGACGAGCCAGCACAAGCTCGACGAAGCCGTCACCGAGGAGGATCAGGAGATTCTTCTCACAGCCCTGCGCGGTTGGGGGGCGCTCGACGGCAACTACGCTTACAGGACGAACCTCGATTCCAGCCGGCGGCGCGGCTATGACAAGGATCCCGGCGGTGGCGTTGCCGGTCCGCCGATTCCGTCGAAGCCGCTGGACTTGCACGACCTTCTCAAGTCCGGGCTATGGCGCGCCCTGTTCGTGGGTGCCAACTACCAGTTCCATACGACGCTCTTCCAGCCAGTCGGCGGCATGGACATGATCGCCCGCGCTTTCGCCCGCGAAGTCGGCGATCTCATCCGCTTCAACGCCAAAGTGACGGCGCTCAAGCAGGACGGGCGCGGTGTGATGGCCGTCTACGAAGACCTCAACGACTCCGGCAAACCGTTGCGAGCGACCGCGGACTGGTGCCTCTGCACCATTCCGTTGCCGATCCTGAGCCAGATCGATGTCAACGTGGGCGCACCAATGCAGAAAGCGATCGACGCCGTTCCCTATGAGTCCGCCGTCAAGGTCGGCCTGCAATTTAAGCGGCGCTTCTGGGAGCAGGACGACGGCATTTACGGCGGCATCTCCTATACGGATCTACCGATCCGCCAGATCGGCTATCCGTGTACTGGCTACGGCGGCACCGGCAAGGCCGTGGTTCTTGGTGCCTACGAGATCGACAGCGTCTATGCCTACGAGTTCACGGCCTTGTCGCCCAATGAGCGGGTCGCGAAGGCGGTCGAGGACGGCGCCCAAATCCACCCGCAGTACAAGGACGAGTTCGAGAACGGGGTCGCGGTCGCGTGGCATCGCAACCCCTCTACGCTCGGCTGCTCCGGCCTGTGGACCGATGAGACGCGCAAACAACATTACGAAAATCTGTGCGCGATCGACGGCCGAATCCTCCTCGCCGGCGAGCACGCGTCCTACTGGTCCGGTTGGCAGGAGGGCGCCATCCTTTCGTCGCTCGATGCCATCTCACGGCTGCATCGTCGAGTGCTGGCCGGCTGATCCGCGAGGAAACATGTTGCGCCCTCGAACTCTGTCGCTGGCGCTAGCCGCGGCTTTTTCCAATCCGGCAATCGCGGCTCCTTTCGCTGCGGCAATTTCGTGCGCGATGATGTCGTCCGCACTCGCACAGCCCGCCGAGCGGTTCGGCAATGCGTTGCGGTTCATGCCGCAGTCGGGCGAAGCGCTCTATGCCGACATTTGCCAGGGCTGCCATATGCCGGAGGGGGTCGGCGCGGTTGGCGCTGGCGCCTATCCGGCACTGGCGCGGAATCCCAAGCTCGCAACGGCCGGCTACCCGCTGTTCCTGATCATCCATGGACGCAAGGGCATGCCGTCCTTCGGCAAATTGTTGACCGACCAACAGGTCGCCGCAGTCGTCAACTACATCCGCACCCATTTCGGCAATGATTTTCCGGACGCGGTGAGCGACGACGACGCGAGGGCGGCGCGGTAGCGGGCGGGCAGGTCCGCTTGCTGGAGCGGAAGTTCGGCGCTCACGACCGAGCCGCCCCCAGCATGCCCGGCGATCGTCGGGAAACGGGGCACCAGCGGGACCGAGCCCGTCCTTAGGCGGGATCGGTTTCGACTCAATCGCGGCGCGTGCTCAATCCATCCGGATACCGAGCTCGCTGATGATCGGCGCCGCCGCGTCGGCTGTATCCTCGATCACGCGATGGAATT
>JASHRR010001350.1 GCA_030037185.1 Xanthobacteraceae bacterium
TTTCGTCCACCGAACGGGAGGCGATGGCGCGTTACATATCCGGCCTCTGAACGCATCGGGCCTGTGGGTGCCAGCAGCGTGGCTCAGCGCCGGCGCAGCAGCCGAATGATCTGTTGGCCGTGTCGTGACCTGACCGAGAACGAGCCATAGGCGCAGACCGAAAGCGGTGCGCGGCGGCCTTACGGGATGGACCTGCATCGGTCTGCTGGTGTTTAAAAAACCTATCAAACTCCACCGGGTGAGCGGAGCGCGACGGCGAACTCGCCGGGATGCCGCTTTCGGCCCACAAAAAGCGAATGTCGATGCCGGTTGGCCGCAACCGTGATCTCCGACATGGCGCGGGCGAAGCCTGTGCCTGGAGGCGCGCCGCGCAGCCAAATTGTAGACCACCGCCGGTGGCGCCTGGGTCACGCTGAAGATCAATCGCACCGAGCCACGAGCGGCGATCATATGCGGAACCGGGTGATCGAAAGTAAGGCTCGACCAGTTATTGACGCCGTACCAGTTGTAAGCTTCGAGAATCTTCCTCTCGGACGTTGAACCCGACGGATGAGCACGCAGCCGAGCAACCCAATCGAGGGCCCGGCTCGGGATGCCCGAATTGCGGATCCCTGCTCCCAAGCCGCAAATAATTAATCCGCGCGAACGCGAGCTTGTGGAAATCAAAGGCGGCAAACCCGACAAGGCCGACGCCGTGGGGAGGCCCGGTGGCCGATTTTTCCTTGATTTGGTGCGCGGCCCAGTCGGGTTTGTATCCCTCGCCTGTGCTAGCTGCCAGTCCGGCGTGCCATTCCATCTCATCGACGTGCTTGCCATCGGTAACCATTGGGTCAAGGGCGGATTCACAAATAAATAAAACTGTGACCTAATCATCAGTTATCAGATGCGTAATTCTTCTATTGCTGGGCCGCCGTTCTGGCCGGGAATTCATGGCAGGCGATATCGATTCGGTCAGCATTCGGGTTCGGCCAACGAGCATTTGCCGCGGTTCATGGCGAGACGCCCATATACCGAGTAGATATCAACGCCCATACCGAGGCTCTCGATCTCAACGCCCATAGCGAGCAAATGGAGTGCCAGAAATCCGGCAATAGTGGTATGATCCCGCCATGAACGACACAGACCCCGCCATCGAAGCAACCGCACAATCGCAAGGGGCGAGACTCGGGCAAGCCCGCGCCGACGGTCATCCTGCGTGGCACAAAGGCTTATGTACCGCATAAGTCTGCTGCAAAAATAATGGGAGATTCGATGGCTGTCATGGCTTACGCAACAGTCAGCACCGACGACCAAACGCGCGAGCTGCAACGTGAGGCACTCACTCAGGCTGACTGCGCCAAGGTGTTCGCCGAGAAGGTCAGCGGCGCTCGCAGCGAGCGGCCACAGCTTGCCAAGCTCCTCAAGTCGTTGAAGCGAGGTGACCTACTGGTCGTCACCAAGCTCGATAGGCTGGCGGGGAGCACTCACGATCTCCAAGTCACGCTGAAAGCCCTGCAGGCGGTAGGCGCCGATTTCAAGGCGCTCGACACCCCGGCGCTCACTATCACTACCCTACACGGAGAGTTGCTCATCGATATCCTGGGGGCGATCGCGGAGTTCGAGCGCGGCATTATCGCCGCCCAGACCGCAGACGGCCGCGAGGTTGCCAAAGCCGGCGGCGTACACATGGCCCCTAAGTTTACTCCGCACCAACGGCGTGCGGCGCGAGAATGCCGCGCGAACGGTGATAGCCTCGCTGATATTGCAGGAACCTGCGGGGTCGACCCAACCACAATCGGGCGGAGGCATTAGGTGCCGCCATGGTTGATCTGACCCGGGAAGAAGAAATCGCAAGAACGCGAACGATTCAAGCATGCCGGGAGCGCAGGATTGAATTCGCCCGCGATATTGCCAGGTGGTTAGGGCCTCTTGGTTGCGGATGGGATCGCCTTACGCGAATTGCTGTGTTTGAGACCGCAAGAGAGTTTGCGACAAGACGCCTTGGCGAGTACCGGGAAAAATGCTGGAAACATTGGCACCCGAAATGTGACGGCAGTGACAATTGTATCTGTCAACTCACGCCTGATCCGCAGGAGGCGCGCCTGCTTCGTCCGGTACAGTTTTTTGGCGGCGCCATCTCATCCGAGCGGCTCGATGCCGCGTACGCGGATGCAGCTAAGGTCAAACGCGTTGATTTCAACGATCACGTTCATCCTGCGGGTTCTTACTGGCAGCGTTTAAAGGCGCGGAAGTTCGAGTCTGTTGCGTACCGCTGCGAGAACTGTGGTGAGAAGTGTCACTGGGCCGCTTTGGAGTGCCACCACCACCGTGGTTTCGATTGTCTCGGCTTTGAGGAAGTTGCGGACGTCCAGGCGCTATGTATGAGGTGCTATCGTGGTCGGCGGATGATACCCGTCCGAGTTTCGTAAGACGATTGGAGGCGCGTCGACACCCGCCTTACGGCGACCGACGCCGCCCCGCACTTTGCCGACTGCCCGGGGTGGCGTACCGTCAGGGCAAATTTCCTGGCATTCCATGACAGCGCCACTCCGCCACAGTGCCCTGGCGCCATAACGTCTCGGCGAAGCTGCCTCCCTTTTCAGTTTTCTGGTTATGCAACTCGCCGTGAGTCGTCTTAGTCAAACGGCTAGGTCTCTCGCGGCGGCGAGGCCGGCTGCAATCTTCGCGGCAGCTGCCCGGATCCACGGCGAGGCCATCGGGGCCCTTGGCCCGGTGGTCCAGCCCCTCAGGCTGCTGAACTGAAGACAAACCCGGACCCATTCATCCAGCCCAGCAGATCGTTTTTCAAGATCAGCTTGAGGTGATCAACGCGGCACAAGTTCGCCAAGCGGCTTTGGAGCAGCAGCTAGGTGAGATCGTGCCGACCTGGACAATGGCGCGGTGGTGGCTGCCTATCAAGCCCTGCGGGGTGTGTCTTCAGTGGATACCGTATCGATACCCGCGCTCGAGACATTGGGAAGCGCCAGACGACCAAACGGTCATGCGGGTTCTCGCGCATATTCGATGCGCACAGGCGCTCGGTCCCGATCTAGCGCATGTGAGCAAGCCACATCGCGCCGTCATCGGGGCCTATTTTGGGGCTATGAAGAGTTGGCATTGGCCGCTTGGGGCTTTGGCATCGACACCGGCGCGCATTTTCTTGGGTCTTCGCTGGGGTGTTCGACGCGTTTCCTAATCTGACCTTCATTCTCGGCCACGAAGGCTTGCCGTTCCCGCTGCTTCGAATCAACCAGACCCGTCTCGCGGCCACACGCCGTGGCCTGAAGAAGACTCCGGCGCAATATCTGAAGGAAAATCTGCTGGTCACCTGTAGCGGAAACTTTTCTGACGACGCGTTCCGATGTACCGTGATGGCGCTTGGCGTAGACAACGTGCATTTTTTCGGTCGATTGGCCCTATGAATCAAACCTCGCGGCGGTGGAGTTGCTCGGGCGGCGGCTGCTGGACCCGCAAGAGATGGAAAAGATCGCGCACCGAAACGGCGGGCGTATTCTGCACCTTTGATGCTCGAGCGGGGTTAACGGCAACCTGCCGTGTGCAGTCGGTGGCACAAGGCATCGGACTTGATACCCGACCAGTACCGTGTGTCAGGCCGACACCTCGAGGCTGCTGCGAGCCCGGCACTTGCTCGAAGGAGCCGACCCGGTCCTCAAACCGATCCCGTTCATCGGGGAGCAACTGCCGCCGGAAAACTTCAGCCAAGGTGTGCCGACGATCGATTCGGTTGCCGAAAACGCCGACTGCAAAAGCGTTGTCCCGTCTCATTCAATTGATGGACGAGATCTCCATCCCTATGCCACGGCGACTGGCGTTGCCTCCGGACCGGGTCGCCGCGCTACGCGACGCCTTTAAACGAACACGCGTCGAGCCGGAGTTCGTGCCCGAGGCAAGGCGCGCCGGAATGCTGGTTTATTCACAATACGGGGCCAAGGCGACGCTACGTGCAGCAAATGATCATTCGCCGCCCAAGGTCGTCACCGAACTGAAGGTCCTCGAACCGCGCTGAAAATACCTGACAGCCGGCAGGATCGAGCCGACAATGCGACGGATCATAGCCAATATCGGCGAGTTTTTTACCGGCGAAATCACCGCACCCATGGCGTCGGCGCGTTCGCTCCTGATCGAGAACGGCACCATCGCTGCCCTTGATCCGCCGCCGGATACCGAATGCGACGACCTGCTCGACGCGCAGGGTTCAGCCGTCCTCCCGGGGCTCGTCGACGGGCACGTACATCCGGTGTTCAGCGAATGGACGCCGGCGCAGGACGCAATCGGATGGATCGGAAATTACCTGCATGGCGGCACGACCACCATGGTTTCGGCGGGCGAGCTGCATGCCCCCGGCCTCGACTATGCCAATCTTACGCCTGATCTCGTCACTTCGCTCGCCGAGGTCATGCGCGCGACAACAGGCCGGGTGCGCTGGAGCGGCGTGAAGCTGCACGCCGGCACGGTTCTGCTCGTGCCCGGCATGCGCGAGCGGCACTTCGATCGACTGGTCAGGGCCGGCGTGAAGTTCGCGAAGTTTCTCTTTTATCCGTTGACGGTCAATCCGACCGAAGCAAAGCAATACGTGGCTTGGTGCCGCGAGCGCGGCATCCTGGTGAAGGTCCATACGGGCGGCGTGTCGCGTTCGGGCCTGAGCCAAGTGTGCGGATACGAGATCCTGTCCTGGCTACAGCCCGACATTGCGGCGCACGTGTCGGGCGGGCCAATCCCGATGAGCGATGCCGACGTCATGCGCACCATCAACGAGACCCGCTTTTCGCTTGAGATCTGCAGCTCGGGAAATTATCGGTCAACCATCCTCGCCGTTCGGCGCGTCCGCGAATTGGGTCGGCTCGATCGGCTGACCCTTGGCACCGATACGCCCGGCGGCACCGGTGTCATTCCGCGCGGCATGCTGCGCAACATCCTCTACCTGTCTGCAGTTTGCGACCTGACGCCGGGGGAGGCGATTGCCATTGCGACCGGCAACACGGCCAAGGCGCATGGACTCGATATCGGTATCCTGCGAGTCGGTGCGCCGGCGGACATTGTGGTGTGCGGCCGGGTTGAAGGCTCCAGCGGAACCACCATGGCAGACTCCATTGCCCACGGGGACCTTCCGGGCATCTCATACGTGCTGGTCGACGGCGAACTGCTTGTCGATGGCCGCAGCCGTCAGACGCCGCCGCCCGGGACGCCTGGACGGTTGATTACCGTGCCTCCCGGCCAAGTCGGTACCGTCACAGTGCTTTTGGCGGGTTGTTGCGGCTGTGGTTGAGCGGACGCGCCACGGACGAGTTGATTTGAAGGGCGCAGGTGACGCCCAGTCGTCCTCAACAGGAGATCGAGCATGGCAGACGTGAGCTTCGGCGTTGGCCTTTTCCCTACCGAGCCGTTTCCACGGCTGCTGGCGCTGATCAAGCTCGCGGAGGATTTGGGATACTCCTGCGCGTACATCGGCGACTCGCAGATGATATGGCGCGAGGCATATGTTGTCCTCGGCGCGGCTGCGGCGGTTACCAAGCGAATCAAGCTGGCGACCGGGGTAACCAATCCGATCACGCGAGAGCTCGGTGTTACCGCCGCGGCCTGGGCTACCCTGCATGAGCTCGTCGGCGATCGCCTGCTGATCGGGATCGGGACGGGCGACAGTTCGGTCGAAACGCTCGGCAAGAAGCCTTCGACCCTGGCCAACCTGGAACGGTCGATCACCATTATCCGCGAGTTGATCGGGAGCAGGGCCGTCATGCATCCGGAAACGAACGTTGCCGTCCGCCTCACCTATGCCAAACATGATTTGCGAATCCCGATCTACCCGGCAGTGAGCAGCCCGAAGATCCACCGCTTGGCCGGGAAGGTCGGCGATGGCGTCATCGTACTCGTCGGCACGGATCGCGATTTCCTGGCGGCCTCGCGCCGGGAGCTGGAGGCAGGTGCGGCCCAGGCGGGGAGGGACCTGAAAGCCGATGGCTTCCGCGTGGTTTGCTGGACCCCGTGTTCGATTCAGGACGACGGGCGTGCCGCGCGGAGTGCGGTCAAGGCGCATGTGGCGCGGGTACTCAAGCGCAAACTTCCCTTCGAGCTCGACGCGTCGACCATGGAAGTCGTCCATAAGATACGACAGCACTACGAGTATTACGAACACATGGTGGTCGGAACCGCGCACGGAGAACTTGTTTCCGACGAACTGGTCGAACGATTTGCAATCGCCGGCACGCCAAGCGAAGCCCGCGAGCAGCTCGAGCGGCTGATCGCCACCGGCTTGGTCGACGAAGTCGCGATCATCCCGCATACCCAGGACCTGGCCCAGCGCGAGCGGATTATCCGGCTCGTGGGCGCGATGGCGCATGAGTTCAGCAATCGCGGTGGTGTTCGGGACAAGGTGTCCGATCGTGTCGGCGCGACGTCGTCATCAAACGATTTGCCTCGAGAACCGGCTGTTCGCGCAGCGAATCCATCTTGTTGATCCGATCAACCAGCTTCGGCATGCTTGCGAGCGAGATATCGACGGATGATTGTTAACTATCGCCGGGAGTCCAGCTTGCTCAGGCTCGGATATAAGGCCTCCGCCGAACAGTTCGGCCCGACCGATCTCTTGGATTTCGCCTGCACCGCAGAGGAAGTCGGCTTCGATTCGGTCTTCATCAGCGATCACTTTCAGCCCTGGAAGCACACTGGCGGGCATGCTCCCGCATCCATACCGTGGCTCGGAGCCCTCGGCGCTCGCACAACGCGCATCGTCATGGGCACAAGCGTCATGACCGCGACGTTTCGATATCATCCGTCGATCGTGGCGCAGTCGTTTGCGACATTGGCGTCCATGTTCCCGGACCGGGTCATCCTGGGCCTGGGCAGCGGCGAATCGCTCAACGACGTGGCGGCGACTGGCTTCGAGTGGCCGGCATTTAAAGAGCGCGCCGCGCGCTTGCTCGAATCGATCACACTGATGCGCCGCCTGTGGACCGAGGAGCGCGTAACATTTGAAGGCCAATATTACAAGACCAAGAAGGCCACCCTCTATGACCGCCCAGACCGGCCGGTGCCAATCTATCTGGCCGCCTCCGGTCCTACCGTGGCAAAAATGACCGGCGAAATTGCCGAGGGTTACATTTGTACCAGCGGCAAGGCGTCTGAGCTCTATACCGAGACGTTGCTTCCCAATGTCGCTGAGGGCCTTGTGAAAGCCGGACGGTCCGACCAGTCCATCGATCGCATGATCGAGATGAAAGTCTCCTTCGATACCGATCGACAACGCGCGCTGGAGGACACCAGGCATTGGGCGGCTCTGGCGCTGTCACCCGAGGAGAAGATGTCGATTGAGGATCCGATGGAAATGGAAAAGCTCGCGAATGCGTTGCCGGTCGAGCGCACGGCCAAGCGGTGGATCGTTTCAACCGATCCGGGCGAACACGTCGCTACGATCAAACGCTACATCGACATCGGATTCCAACATCTGGTGTTTCATGCGCCTGGTCCCGATCAGAAACGCTTCCTAAGACTCTATGGCGAGCACATTCTGCCACGATTGCGAGTGCTAGTTTCATGAACACGCCGACGCGACTGAGCCTCAGTGTCGTTCCCAGTGTTCCGCTGATTGCACCCGGCGACGACCTCGGAGCGGTTATCGTGCGGGCGATGGATGAATCCGGCATGCGACCGGTCGACGGTGACATTATCGTCGTCGCCCAAAAGATTGTATCGAAATCGCAAAACCGGTTTGTTGATCTGAGTACCGTGACGCCGTCGCCGCGCGCCGAAGGAGTTGCCGCTGCGGTCGGCAAGGACCCGCGGCTCATCGAAGTCATTCTCTCGGAGTCGGTTCGGATCGTCCGCCAGCACCAACATGTCCTGATCACGGAGCATCGCGCCGGCTTCATTTCCGCCAATGCCGGCGTTGACCGGTCCAATCTGGACGCACCAGCGGGAAAGGATTTGGTTCTGCGTTTGCCTGCCGATTGCGACGGCGTAGCTGAGAGCCTGCGCGCGAGCCTGCAGGGGCACTACGGGGCACGGCTCGGAGTGATTGT
>JASHRR010001351.1 GCA_030037185.1 Xanthobacteraceae bacterium
GTCGCACACAGGCAAAGCAAATGGCGTTCCGGGCCATCAGCAAAAAGTGTTTCATCCTGATCGACTGCTGTAACCGGGATCAGGATCCCGGCTCACGAACCAAGGACCCGACGCGGCGACGTCGCTGAGGCTATCGTTTCATGTTGGCGATGTCGGGCAATCCGTCGCGGTCGGACGGCCTCCAACAATTATACTACAGGTCATGCCACCGTCGGAAACGCTTGTGCCTGCCCGCGTTACTGGATCACCGGCACGGCCTTGGCGAACAGTTGATCTATCTCAATGCGTTGAGCTTGGTGCTCTCTCAAAAAACTAACGTTGCGGCGACCAAATCAATAAGCGACGGAGTTCCCATGCTAAAAAGGAGCAAACAAATGTTCAAGCATCCTGTGGTTCTTACGACCATCGGGTTGATAGCAGCGATCACCTCCCAAGCTACCGCACAAGTCCCATCTCGGACAAAGGTAGGGACGCTCAACTGTCAGCTTGCACCAAGCACCGGCTTCATTGTCGGTTCTCACGACCCCATGAAGTGCCGGTACACTCCGGAGGGATCTTTTCCACACGAATTTTATGATGGTGTGATAACCACTGTTGGCCTCGACATTGGCTTCAAAACTGGTGGCGAATTGGCATGGGCAGTCATCGCCCCTACCGTTGGTCCGCCTCGCGGTGGGCTTGCCGGTGAATATCTTGGAGCGAGCGCCAGTGTCACAGCAGGGGGCGGAGCCGGTGCCAACGTATTGATTGGCGGCTCCCAACGCTCGTTTGTCCTGCAACCGTTGTCGATACAGGGCCAAACAGGGCTCGACCTTACGCTCGGGGTCAGCGGTCTTGAGCTTCGATCGACTCTTCCCCTCCCCCGCCCGCGGTCGGCCGATCCGAGGTGAAGACGGTGCAAAGCCTTGGGGTCGCGCCGGCCTTGCTAGAGGTGACGAACTCGCGCAACGCGCCTGCTCGGCTCGTCCGATCGCAACGGGGCGACGCTTCGATCCGCACGTGGGTTCGGCGTGCCGATGGTCGCCGGGCTCGTTAAGCGCTCGCGACGCGGGAGCAGGTCAGGGGCGGGAAGGCCGCTGGCCCGGCATGGAGCTTGCTTCCTCGCCGGCGGAGTCCCGCCCGCTCGGGTTTGCAGCGGTGATAAAGCGGCGGGCGAGACGCCCGCCCAGGGGAAGCGAAGGTGCCTGGCCATCGAGTCGTCCAAGTTGGTCCTCGAGCTGTGGCCGCGAACGGCTTCCTCTACCCCGCAGCCGTCAGTACAGGGGGTGTACCATGGCAGACCCCAGTCGCATGGAGCGGAGCCGCCGATGAAAGATATTCGGGAAAACCTGGAACGGCGGCGCGCCAGCGCCCGCGCCGGTGGCGGTGAACGGCGCATCGCGGCCCAGCACAAGCGTGGCAAGCTCACCGCCCGCGAGCGTCTCGAGCTCCTGATGGACAAAAGCTCGTTCGAGGAGTTCGACATGTTTGTCGAGCACCGCGCCACTGATTTCGACATGGACAAGGCGAAGATCTCGGGCGACGGCGTCGTCACCGGTTGGGGTACCGTAAACGGCCGCACCGTGTTCGCCTTCGCCAAGGATTTCACGGTGTTTGGCGGCTCATTGTCGGAGACCCACGCCCAGAAGATCACCAAGATCCAGGACATGGCCATGAAGGCGCGGGCCCCGATCATAGGCCTGTTCGATGCCGGGGGCGCCCGGATCCAGGAGGGCGTCGCTGCGCTCGGTGGCTATGGCGAGGTTTTCAAGCGCAATGTGATCGCATCCGGCGTCATCCCGCAGATCTCCGTCGTCATGGGGCCCTGCGCAGGCGGCGACGTCTATTCGCCTGCCATGACGGATTTCATCTTCATGGTGAAGGACACGAGCTACATGTTCGTGACCGGGCCCGACGTGGTCAAGACCGTCACCAACGAGGTGGTTACGGCCGAGGAATTGGGCGGCGCCGTTGTCCATACCACCAAATCCTCGGTCGCCGACGGGGCCTATGAGAACGACGTCGAATGCCTGCTGCAGATGCGGCGGTTGATCGACTTTCTGCCCTCCAGCGCCGCCGCTGGTCCACCGGAATGGCCGTCATTCGACGATATCGAACGCGAGGACCCTTCTCTCGATACGCTGGTACCAGACAACCCCAACAAGCCGTACGATATGAAGGAGCTCGTCCTCAAGGTGGTGGACGAGGGCGATTTCTTCGAGATCAGCGAGGCTTTCGCTCGCAACATGGTGACGGGCTTCGGCCGGCTCGCCGGCCGTACGGTCGGCTTCGTCGCGAATCAGCCCATGGTACTTGCCGGCGTGCTGGATGCCGACGCCAGCCGGAAGGCGGCGCGCTTCGTGCGCTTTTGCGATGCCTTCGACATCCCGATCGTCACCTTTGTCGACGTGCCGGGTTTCCTGCCCGGCACCGCGCAGGAATATGGCGGTCTTATTAAACACGGGGCCAAGCTGTTGTTTGCCTACAGCCAGTGCACGGCGCCGCTCATCACCGTGATCACCCGCAAAGCGTTCGGCGGCGCCTACGACGTGATGGCATCGAAGCACATCGGCGGCGACATCAACTATGCGTGGCCATCCGCCCAGATTGCCGTGATGGGGGCCAAAGGCGCGGTGGAGATCATCTTCCGCGCCGACCTCGGCGACCCCGAAAAGATCGCGGCGCGCACCAGGGAATACGAGGACCGCTTCCTGTCGCCCTTTGCGGCAGCAGAACGCGGCTATATTGACGATGTGATCATGCCGCGCTCGACGCGCAAGCGGCTGGTCCGGGCGCTGGGGGCGCTCAGAGGCAAGAGGGTGGAGATGCCTGCGAGGAAGCACGATAACTTGCCGGTGTAGCCGGTTTCGTTTTCTTTGCGAAAACACGGCTCGCCGGATCAACCCGCATCAACGCGTTGCGGGCCACCAGTTCCGCGTTTGTCAGCATATAGCAACACCGACGGCGGCTCACCCGCCCAGCCCCTCCATATAGCGCAGCAGTTGCGTATGGTTCGCCCTCTCATCGAGCGACCGCGCCGCGGCCTCCCACAACTGCGTGGATAAATCCGCGAGCGGCGTCGCAATCCCGAGCGCGCGGGCCATATCGTCGGCGGTGCGAACGTCCTTGGCCATCAGGCGCAGCGGGAAACCGTCAGCAAACGTCTCCGAGATGATGAACTGCTTGAGCTTGACCTCGGTGGTGTTGTTCTTGCCCGAGGAGGCATTGAGGATGTCGGTCATCATCGACGGATCGAGCCCGAACTTGCGGCCAATCAGTAGGGCCTCGACCGCCGCGATGAGGCCGGCCGATGAGACGTAGTTGTTGAGCGCCTTCATGGCGTGGCCGCAGCCCAGCGCGCCGGTGCGGAAGACCTGCGTCCCCATAGCGCCGAGCAGCACGGCGAGGCGATCGATGGTCGCGGCATCACCGCCCGCCATGATGGCGAGCGTTCCATCGGCCGCACGCCTCACGCCCCCCGATACCGGCGCATCGACGAACGCATATCCGGCTGCAATGAGCTCCTCGCCGAGCGCGCGGGTGCCGATCGGATCAGAGGAGCTCATGTCCACAAGAATCGCAGCAGGCCTGAGATACGGCCGCAGTGCAGCGGCCGCTTCGCGCACGATCTTGCCGTTCGGCAGCAGCGTGATCACCACATCGGCGGACTTAACGGCGGCCGCCATATCGTCCGCGGTTCGCCCGCCGGCAGCGGCGAAATTCTTCCGCGCGGCCGCCGACACGTCAAAGCCCGTCACCTCAAAGCCGGCCTTGATAAGGCGCAGGCCCATGGGCACGCCCATATTGCCGAGACCGATCACGGCGACGGCAGCCGGCGGAACGATGGCGGATTGGATGGTCATAGGAATGCTCTGCACGTGGGAGTGATAATGTTCGGTTCGCCTCGCTGTTCGTGACCTTCGCGACGGCGCATGCTCGACAAGCGCCCGGGAGCACCACCCCTTTAAGCGCACCAAACGATTGACACCTCATTCTGCCGAGGAGGCCGCGCGCCGGCAGACGGCGCACAGGGCGGCCCTCTCCGAATCAAAACGACAGCTATCGTTCGGCATGTTCTTGAATAATGTCGGATCGAAGCCAACCCGCCGCGTTACCGCGCCGCCGCAGCAAGCTCCAGCACCGCAGCCGCGGTTTCCTTCGGGGCTTCCTGCGGCACGTCGTGGCCAATGAGCGGAATCAGCCGGAACTGATAGGATCCGGTGAAGAAGCGCGCCTGCGAGGCAGTGCCGCGGGCCGTCGCGATGCCGTCGCCTTCGCCGTGCAGCACGATAGTCGGCACCGTGATCGGGGGCCGTTCGGCGAGCTGGCGCTCCAGCACGTCGTAAGCCGGATCGCCCGGCGCGTAACCGAAGCGATGGCGGTAGGAGTGGATGACGACGTCGACGAAATCCGGATTGTCGAAAGACTCCGCGGTACGGGCGTAGGTTGAGTCGTCGAACTTCCAGTTGGGCGACCAGAGCTGCCACAACAGCTTGCAGAATTCGCGCCGGTTGGCTTGCAGTCCGGCGCGGCCGCGTTCGGTGTGGAAATAATATTGGTACCACAGCCGGTGTTCCTGCTGCGGCAGCGCCGGCACCACCGATCCGGCGATGTCCTGGATGTTGTAGCCGTTGGCCGACACCAGGCCGCGGATGCGCTCCGGCCAAAGGGCGGCGGCGACGCAGGCGGCGCGCCCGCCCCAGTCGAAGCCGGCGACCACCGCCGCCGGCAGCGCCAGCGCGTCCATCAGCTCCACGAGGTCGCGGCCGATCGCGGCCTGCTGTCCGGAGCGCGGCGTATCGGCTTCGAGAAAGCGCGTCTGTCCGTAGCCGCGCAGATATGGCACGATCACCCGGTGTCCGGCCGCAACGAGCGGCGGCACCACCTCGTCGAAAGCGCGCGGATCATAGGGAAAGCCGTGCATCAGCAGCACCGGAAAGCCGGTCTCGGGCCCACTCTCCTCGTAGGCAATCTCCAATAGGCTGGTGCGTGCGCGTTTGAGCATTGCAGCCCCGGCTTGTTGAGGAAACGCGGCAGGCGCCGCCGCGGCGGCAGACATGAGCCCAATGAACAGACGACGATCGATCATAGCGGTATCCCCCGGATGGTCGCAAGCGACGAGGATATCACGTGACGGGCAGGGCGTGGGGGTGGGCAAAGTCGCCTGGGGCGCGGGGGAAACGCACCGCGCCTGGCCATCTTACGGTCCCCGGGGGCGGACTGAGCCTGATGAGCGACCACAGCAGCCCCGGCCACCCAAATCCCCCCAGGCGACTCCACGTCGACATCTCAAAGCTCGGCCGGTTCGAGCGGCCATTCGGATTGGCATCCTCCGGCTGCCGGGGCGGCTCGACCCACCACGATGCTGCGCAATCGATTGCTGCCGGATTGCCCCTCAGCGTCCGTCGGGGATGCGCACCCCGATCCACGCATCGCGCACCTGCTGATAGTGTGTCATCGGGTCGTAGAGCGGAATGTTTATCCCGAGCTTCGGCATGTTCAATTCACCGATTGCGCTCAGCAGTGTGTAGGACGCCACGACGCGGTCATGTTGGGCGGTAACGAGCGCGGTGCGTGCGTTGACGAGGGTCTGCTGCTGGAGAAGGATGTCTAAGGTGGTCCGCTGACCGACGCGGGCCTCCTCTCGGACGCCGTCAAGCGCAATCTCGGCCGCCGCAACCCCGGCCTGCGTAGCGAGGATTTGCGCCTTTGCGGCCTCCAATTGTCCCCATGCCGTCACCACCCCGGCCTGGACCTGGTCGCGTGCGGTCTCGAGGTCCATGCGTTTTTGCCCGACCGTCTCCTTTGCGGCGCGGATCGCCGAAAACGTATCCGATGCTCCGGTCGGGCCTGCATTGAAGATGGGAATCGTAACCTGCGCCTGCACAAAGGCGTTGAACTCTTGAAGCTGCGTCTGGAAGTCTTGATTTCCCCAGGCTTGCTGGACGCCGCCGAGGAGACGGGCCTGCGGATAGAGCGAGCCCTCGGTGATCTTCACCTGCAGGACGGCCGCGTCGATCCCAAACATCGCCACGCCGACGCTGGGATGGCGCGCCCGCGCAATTTCGATCGCCGTAATCAGGTTCCGCGGCGCCAGACGATCGACCGTCGCTGCCGGCTGCAACGCACCGGCTTCGACGCCGATGAATTGCCGGTAGTTCGCGCGCGATCTTACATATTGCGCCTCGGCCGCCAGGACGGTGGCGCGGCCCGCGGCCAGTTGGGCTTCCGTCTGCGCAATATCTGTGCGCGTCACTTCTCCGACATTGAAGCGATCGCGGGTTTGACGCAACTGCTCCTGCAGCACTTCGACGTTGCGACGCTGCAGGTCGAGCAACGCTCCGTCACGCAACAGATCCATGTAGGCTGTGGCCGCATTCAACAGAACGGTCTGCTCGGCCACCCGCAGGGCCTCGCGCGCTGCCGAGGTATTGGATTCAGCTTGGCGCACCCGATTCGCAGTCTGGAATCCGTTGAAAAGGGTCTGCGAGACAGTCAGGCCGGCGGCGCTAGGCTGGGATTCGAAGTTTGAGCGCGGATAGCAGGGAGCCGAGGCACAAGGTAGTTGGGGCAGGACAATTACCTGCTTGCCCACCGTCACAGGAGAGGCAGACTCAAGCTTCGTGACTTGACTGGTATAGGCCTGCGAGGTCGATACCGTCGCCGATATTGTCGGCTTGTAGCCCGAAAGCGCCTGCGGCACCTGCTCGTCGGTCTCCCGCGTCACGGCACGCTGCGAATTGAGCTGCGGATTGTTCTGGTATGCGTTGATCAGCGCGCCATTGAGCGTGTCCGCCCGTATCGCCACCGCCATCGATAAGTAGATGACCAATGCTATGCTGCCCGACGTCACCCTCCAAGCAACATCGCCGGCCATACTTGCACACCCCAATGGATACCACGCTACATGAGGCACAATACGCAACTCTCCCCCCCAGCAAAACCCTATTCCGACACCTCTACTGGAAATTCCACAATTTGCTCAAAAGGGCAACACCCTCGTTTGCGAAACCGCGCAGCTCTCCTCTGAAGACCGGTAGAACGCCTATACCAGATTCGCAAGGCGGCGAAATCCCAACCTTAGTTTCGGTGGCTACACGCTTTCCGCTATCGGCTATGCGCCAGCAACCTGAAAGGGACGCGTTTGCGGAAAGTCCGAACGGATCAAAAAACGAAGGCCGGTGCCAGGCTGAAGCCTGGCAACACGGGTGCATTTGCGTCGAACAGCTCCCTGCCGCTGCACTTGCCGTTCACGGGCTCAAACAGCTTTGCTTTTCCGAACGGCCCGGAACTCACAACAGCGACCAGCCGGCCTTGCGGCGACAGCTGCTCGCAAAGCCCGTCCGGAACGGTTTCGACCCCGCCATCAATCACAATCACATCGTAGGCAGCCGATGCTGGCGCGCCGTCTGCAAGGCGGCCAAGGATGAGGCTGACATTGCGGTTTCCGAGCGAAGCGAGCACGGACCGGGCGCGTCGCAAGAGCGCTTCGTTCTCTTCAAGGGCGACCACTTCGCGGGCGAGCCGGGCCATCACGGCCGCCGCATAGCCAGTGCTGGCTCCGATCACCAGGACCCTATCCTGCGGGCCGGGATCGGCGGCCTGGATGAGGCGCGCCATCACCATGGGCTTCATCAGATATCGCGCCGGTTCTGTGGCCGTGGCGTCGGCAATCACGACATCGCGATCCAGATAGGCCATGGCCGCCCGTACCCGCGGCACGAACAGCTCCCGCGGAATTTCCAGCATCGCGGTAATAACACCGACGTTGGTGACGTCGCTGGTCCGCACCTGGCCGTCCACCATCGCCCGGCGTGCCGCCTGAAAATCCGCCATGCTTGCCTCCGCAACCACTTGGTGAATTGGCGGCTGCCCGTATCCTCCAATGCGCCGAGGTACGGGAGACAAAGTCACGCGACTCGGCGCAGCCCGCGGTCGGCGACTTTGCCCACCCTGAGCAGGCGGCCGACGGCGTTTTGCGGCACGGCGCGGAAAAACGCAAGGCGTCCGCCGACCCCTGCGTCCCCCTAGCCATCCGGTCAGTTGTCCCGGGGGTGGAACGATCCCACCTGTCTCGACACAACGGAGGCAATATGACAGACGCTGTTTCACCCAATCCACCTCAACTCCAATCCCCTTTGCGGCTTTCCAATGAGCTTGCAGCATTGGTCGCTGCCACCGCGCAATCAGTTGTCGCGGTGCATGGCGGCGGTCGCCGGCCATCGAGCGGCATCATCTGGCAACCTGGTACCGTGGTAACGGCAGAGGAAACGATCGCGGGCGATGCCGATCTCGCGCTGACGCTGCCGGGCGGAGACCGCGTGCAGGCCACGCTCGCCGGACGGGATCCCTCGACCGATATTGCGGTGCTCCGTTATCAAGCGGCACCGCCGGCCAAAGCCTTCGCGACAACCCCGTTCGCCACCGACCTGCGGGCCGGCCATCTTGCGGTCGCTGTCGGGCGGGGCGACGGCATGCCGGTCGCAACCTTAGGGATCGTGGCTTTCGCAGGCGCTCCCTGGCGCAGCCGCCAAGGCGGGCAGATCGATGCAAGGATCGTGATCGACGCGCGCCTGCCGGTCGTCGCCGAAGGAGGCGCGTTGGTCGGCGCCGACGGCAGCTTGATCGGTATCGCAGTGTTTGGGCCGCGACGGCGCCTGCTCGCCATCCCGGCGGCGACCATTGCCCGCGTGGCGCCGATCATCCTGGACAAAGGCCATATTGCCCGCGGCTATCTCGGTGTCGGACTGCAGCGCGTCCCGCTCGCGGCTGCCGAAGGCGCCGAGGCACGGCGCGGCGCGATGGTCGTGACGCTCGATCCGGCGGGCCCGGCGACCGCCGCCGGCATCCTCCAAGGCGATATCATCGTGCGGCTCGGGGACTCGCCCGTGACCGGGTTGCGCG
>JASHRR010001352.1 GCA_030037185.1 Xanthobacteraceae bacterium
ATGCCAAACTTAAGGATCGATGCCATGCAGCGCAAATTGCCCATGCACCTCAGCCCGAGATGTGGGGCTCACTGCCGGACGACCGGGCAGCCGTGCCAGAACGCAGCGATGGCGAATGGTCGGTGCCGGATGCACGGTGGAACAAACCCGGGTGCTCCGAAGGGTAACAGGAACGCCTTCAAGCACGGCCGCTATACCGCCGAGGCGATTGCCCGCCGACGCGAGGTCGCAGCGCTGATTCGCGCCATGCGCGCTCTGGCCACCGAAGAGGCGAGCTGAGCGCCGCGCGATTAACTCCCGATAACGGATATTCTCGACATAAAACAAACAATTCTCTTGCGGGTCCGCATCGAAATCAATTTCGGCGCCGGGCTCTCCCGCCCCAGTCGTCGCCGCTGTCCAGCCAGCGGCATGCTGATGCATGACGAGAAGGAGCCAGGAACAAGGACCGGCGGATTTTAGTTACGAATAGGCGACCGACTCGAATTCCGCGTGACCGAGAAATGAACGATGCCGATCTATGACGCTCAATCAATTCCCGAAAAAGTCTGCAGTGGTACGAAGGATCCGGAGGTCGCCGAATGGCTGAAGACGGGGCCAGTTCTCGGCGCGCACAAGCCCATTCATATCCAGCGCCGCGAGCATGATGCCTTCATCGATGAGGTAAAGCCCCCGATCGGCGAGATTGAGCACCTTGGCCTCCGCGGGCCACATGGCACAATCCCGGTTCGAGTCTATCACCCGTCTAAGCCTGGCCCGGCCAAGGGCGGTGCAATGATCTATCTACACGGGGGCGGCTTCATTGTCGGCTCGCTGGATCAGTTCGAGACTGCAATGCGTCTCTTTGCTGGGGGCAGCGGCGCCCAAGTGTACTGTGTGGATTACAAGCTGGCGCCCGAGTACCAGTGGCCGGTTCAAATTCAGGAAGGCGAGTTTGTTGTTCGCTGGCTGTGTGAACATGCGGCCGAGCGAGGCGTCGATCCCGATCGTATCGCACTCGGCGGCGACTCCGCCGGTGGAAACATGACCTGTACGATCTCCCTCAAGCTCCGCGACGAGGGCGGCCCGAAGCTGGCGCTGCAAATGCCACTATACCCGGAAGCCAAGATGCCGTTTGAAACACGCGCAGGTGTCGAGAACATCTCAGGTGGGTACGTGGACACGGCCGGTGTGCTGCAGTTCGTATGGAGCCTCGTTCCGCAAGGGGTAGATTATTCGCAGCCGTACATCACGCCCATGAACGCACCCAGCCATGCCGCGCTTCCCAAGGCGATCCTTGTCACATGCGGCTTTGATATGCTGCGTGATGTCGGTCATGCTTACGCACAAAAGCTTGCGTCGGCCGGTAATGAAATCACTTACGCGCACTACCCGGAACTGCCCCACGGCTTTATACAGATGACGGCGCATTCGAGGCGGTGCCTTGAAGCAACACAGGAATTGGCGCGTTTGCTCGGTGAAGCGCTCCGGAAACCGGGGCGCCGGGCTACGACCTCGCATGCGACCAGTCATCGCCGTCGCGAATCTGTCGCGGATTAAAGTGGTTGGGAGCGTTGAGCGCGCAGCGCAACGTTTGTCGCCGGGGGCCGCTAGGGCTAGACCGTGAGGCAATGGCTGGCCGGTTGGCTTCCGCGCTCTCGTGAATTAACCTGCGATAACAGACATTCTCATTAGTAATCGACCTTGGGCCCTATTGGGCGCGCTGCTCTATACGAGATAGGATTCAAGTATCGGGATGGGCCGAGGATTGTTGCGAGGAGCGACCGAGCTAGCCCGCCTTCCGATGTTGCGACGCAAAAGCGAAGCGTTGCCAAATCTTTAGGCCATCGGCACTCAAATGATTGCGCTATAGTTCTTGAGCTAACCGACCGAAAGCAGTCGGTAGGGAGGAAACAAGTGAGTGTAGAACATTTCCGGCGGCGAGCCGATGAATGCCGCCGCCTTGCCTCTGTCGCTCGGAACGCCAGCGACAAAGCATTTTGGTTGGGGCTGGTGGAGCGTTGGCAGGCGCTCGAAAGTCAGAAGCTCCAGCAAGCAGCGCAGGTTAAGCCTCGGCGAGCGCTTAGGCGACAATCTGTCCTGGCTGTGCCGGCCTCCGCCGAGTGATCTCGCATTGAATGGCGCGGCCCAACCGTAGTGAGTCACCACTGTTGGTTGGGCCGTTAAGCTTTGGCCATCCCGAGCAAGCCAAGCTTCAATCGCATCATCAGCGACGCGCGGGGGCCAAATTCGCCCGATGTCGGCGGAGCCGCTTTCGCAGCCCGCATTAATATTTCATAGTCTCGTAATATATGTTAATGTTAAGGTTGCGTGCGGTCGGACCCCCAAAGGCCGGCCGTGCGTAGCCCCGGCGCTCCTGCCCCGAATGGCGCCGGGGCACCAGGGAGGGTCAAATGTCCAATTATGTCAACAAATCCCTTATCGAGCTTTGGGATGCGGCAACGGCCTTGCACGACTTAGTAGAGAAGGCCAGGTCAATGCTACCAGCACAGCAAGCCAATTCACTCCTTGATGCAATCGAGGCTAGCAGGCCATTCGTCAAAGCCGTCGAGGCGAGGTGGGAGAGCATATTCGGGAACGGCACCGGAAACGTTGCGAGGAGATTGACCAACCAACAGCCCCGTTTGGGCCTAACTAATTTAGCCCTTGATCGACTCTCTACACACTCCCGATCAATGGGCCACGCAAGCCTGCATATTGGGACACAGCCTAAACGGCTCCGAGTTCGCGCATGAAGCTATATGGTGTCCATTGGGACGGGCGATGCTGGCGCGTGATTCTGCGGATCGACGGCAAAAGTAAGCACCTAGGCTGTTTCGGCTTGCTGTGGAACGCACTTATCTGCGCAAATTATCATATCGCCTATCTTGGCCTCAACATGCCCCTGAACGACATAGCGGAGCTATCGAAGACGCATCCGGTATTGATCGCGGAGAAGGCCCGCAAGCGGAAGAGCGTAGCTAATGAGTCGATGGGAGGGAAGCGATGAAGCGATGCCCGGAATGCGGCCACGCCTTCAGGGCGCAATCCGGCGCGTTCACCCCTCGACCCTCCGTCAATCTCGTCGGGCGCAATGCGCCAATTTTATTGGTGATCCGTCCCGATGTCTTACGCCGTCGCCCCGCATGCGCCATTACGTGGGGACGTAACCGCGCAGATATAGCCGGGGCCTGAACGTCACCGCCGACGCTGCGCGGTCGTCGCGTTAAAGGGGTGCAACCGCGCGCAAAATGATAGCGTCCGACCGCGGCGGCGTTAGGGAAGCATGTGTGTGATGGCCGGAGCCCGAAGCTCTCGAATTTGGTCTCAGAATTTTTTTCGATGGCCACGGCATGAGACGTTCGATGGGACGCAAAAATGGGACTTGCGGCCGAAATTGCGTACACCACAAGACGTGGCTCGTAGTTCAGAAGTTCCTTTAGCTAAGGCACTTCATTGCCGCCGAGGTGAGTTGCGGCGCGGAGGCCCGTTCAGTTAAAGGCTTCAGAACTCGCGCGAGTGATGGTACTCTCAATGTGCTGAAGGAGGTGTCTATGGGACAAACGAGGAAAATTCCCGCGGAAGCGGTGGACCTGTACACGCGTTTCATTCACGGCGAGATCAGTCGTCGTGACTTTCTCAATGGGGTGGAGCGTTTCGCCGTCGCTGGACTTACTGCCTCGGCGATTGTCGAGGCGTTGATGCCGAACTACGCCTTGGGGCAACAGGTCCGCAAAGACGACGAGCGGATCAAGGCGAGCTATGAAACCATTCCCTCGCCGAACGGGAACGGGTATGTCCGGGGCTATCTCGTCCGGCCGTTCAGCGCCGATTCACGTAGCGAGACGCCGGCGAAACTGCCTGGAATTATTGTCATCCATGAGAACCGTGGATTAAATCCGCACACGGAGGACGTCGCACGGCGCTTTGCTCTGGAGAATTTCATGGCATTTGCGCCCGACGCGCTTGCGTCGGTCGGTGGTTATCCGGGCGACGACTACAAGGGCGGCCAACTATTTGCAAAGATAGACGGCGACAAGAGGACCCAGGATTTTGTCACGGCCGCGATGTGGTTGAAATCGCGTGCCGACTGCACGGGACAGATCGGCGCAACCGGCTTTTGCTTTGGCGGCGGCATGGCAAATCGATTGGCCGTTCTACTGGGGCCGGACCTTGCGGCGGCCGCCCCCTTCTACGGTGGCGCGTCCAAGCCAGAAGACGTCCCGAAAATCAAGGCGGCCATTCTCATCCACCATGGCGCCCTCGATAAGACGTTATCGGAGGGCTGGCCGGCCCAAGAAGCTGAGCTGAAGAAAAACAACATCCGGTATGAGGGCCACATTTACCCGAATTCGGTCCATGGTTTCTTCAATGACGCGACCCCGGAACGCTACAACAAGGTCACGGCCCAGCAGGCATGGACGCGCACCATCGAGTGGTTCAACCAGTATGTGCGGGGGGCATAAGAAAAGCAGACTGGGATAATCCGATAATATCGGTATTTCTGAAGCCGCACCTCGTACAAACGCAGGGCGGGATAAATGGAAAGCCCTCCCTCGCACTGCGAGGGAGGGTCGAAAACGGGAGCCGGCTCTCTGTGCTATAGCGGCGCCGGGGCGATATTCACCACATCGGTGCTCGGCCCGGTCTTCGGCGCCGGCTTTGCCCACGTGACCCCACCACGGAAATTGGCGCTCTGGGTGACAGGCCGGGATACGGTGATCGACAGTTTCTCCTGGTCCTTGGGTGCGCTGCGCGGCAACTTCCAGGTGGCGATGTTGTTGGTGACGCCCTGATAACCTTGGCCGGTCGCCGCCACCACGTCGTAACCCGCCGGGACGTTTACATTGATCGTCAAGCCTTCGGCGATCACACCTTTGCCCGGTATGCCGTTGTTGGTGATGGTTATCGGATAGGTCACGCCGCCGGGACCTTGCTCGCCTTTGCCGATCTGA
>JASHRR010001353.1 GCA_030037185.1 Xanthobacteraceae bacterium
TTCGCATCCGCAAGCGGAGCGGCTGAAATCTTGGAGACGCAAAGGGCCGCCACTCAAGTTCGATACGGGTGAAGCCCCATCCCTGCGGCTTATTACCGCAGCCGGCAGCGACCCGCATACCCCCTCAAGATGACTACAATCGGCTCCTCACGAGTGTCGTGAAAACCCGCGGGACACCCGAGCGCGAAAGCGCTGGAGCTGCTACCCGTGAGTGAGCTTTCTGCGGCCGGCGCCCAGGCCCTCCTCAAGCTCGACTTTTTCAAGCATGAGATCGGTCACCAGACGGCGAAGGCGTGCGTTCTCGAGCTGAAGCTCACGAATCTGGCCCATCTGTTCGCGCTCGGGCGGAATATCCATGCGGACTGCCTCGGCGCCCGGCCTTGGGGCGGCGCGCGCCACCACTCCGCGCGCCTTTCGCCAGCGATGATATGTCATCACGCTTATACCCAAGGACTTAGCAATGTCACCCTGGAGCCTGCCCTGAGCCGCCATCTCGTCCGCGGTCGCGAGCTTCTTCGCGATTTCCGATGCTGTGTGTCTGTGCTTCGCCACTATCCTTACCCCCATCCGTGCTTGTTATGATGACCGTTAGGTCACATCACTTTTTGTTAAATGGTGTGTCGCATACGTTAATACAGCGTTAGCGGCACAAAGGCACGTAAAAGATCGGCAAGGTGGGCCGCTTTTTTCGGCGCATTGCCGCGCCCCGGCGCTGCCGCGCAGGCCTCGCCTTGGCGGGGGATCCGGGCAGGCGCCCGGTTCACGATCTCGTGAACGCCTCCGATCGCCACGGTCTGTCCCTCGGGCGGCCGACCCAATTGTCCGCGCGAATCGACAAGCTCACAAGCACTTGGCGTTGCCCACTGCGAAAGAGCCCCTGGCGCGAATCGCCGCTCGCCCGACGTCGATGTTGGCCGTCTTGCCGTTTGCCACCTGGGCGCGCGCCATGTCGGCGGTCTTTAAGGCTTTAAGCGGACTAGGCATGCGATAGCCGGGTGTGCCGCATGCTTGGTGCGGCAGCAATCCCCGCGCTCGCCTTGATTTGCGCTGACGGGATCTGCCAGCCGACCAGCATCCCGACGTCGCCCACGCAGGCGGACGCAGATGCCTTCTCGCGCGCGGGATTTGCGACGGCCGCCGGAGGACCGTGTCCGCCGCGCGACCATCTGCGCAATCTGTCGAGAACGTTGCAAACGCCGCCATAGGCGCCGCGGCGGTCGAACTTCTCCAGCAGAGATTCCGTGACCTCGTAGACGAGCGTTGCCTGCTGTCACGCGGTGCCTGCGCGTCGAGCGAACGCGCGCGCAGGGATGCCGAGAGCGCAGCCGGCCGACCCTGAGGACATGCGCGACCCGGCGGCGCCGGTAGCGAGTTCGCAACGCGTCTTGCGCGGAGTGGGCCGAACACGGTTATGATGCCATAGACAGAGCCGTTTTGGGGTAGACTAAACAGGAACACCCGCGGAAAGCGGGTGTCATCAAAGGGGGAACGTCATCATGAAAAAGCTGGCTATCGCGCTACTCGTGCTTCCGCTCGCTCCGGGTGGGGCCTCGGCTCAGGTTACGGGCAGCCCTGCAGCCGGAAAGGCGTACTGGGAGCGGATCGCACCCCGCAACACCGACTGCCGGAATTGCCATGGCGGCACGGGCGAAGGCGGTTTCGGTCCGGATCTCGCGGGGCGCGGATTGAACGCCGCGCAGGTGTTGCGCGCAGCTCGCCGGCCCTGGGGGGTCATGCCCGCCTTCGACGCCAACCAGGTCAGTGAGCAGGACGCCGCCGATCTGGCGGCGTATTTTGCCTCGCTGCCGAAACCCGCGGAGCCCGGCCAATGGAGGTTCGAGGTGCCTGCTGGAGCTCCGCCCGGACAAGCGATCATGATCAGTATGGGCTGCGGCCAGTGTCACACGCCGGCGTTCCAGGGGCCCCGCAACAATATGGGCGGGTACAACATGAATTTCGACTACTTCGCAAACCTCGTCTACAACCATACAACCGCGATGCCGGCGTATCGGGCAGAGATCGGAAATCGTGCAACGAACCTGGATATGGGCAACTTCTCCAGGGCGCGCCTCTCCGAGGCGCAACTGCGGCAAATCTATTTCTGGGCGCGTGACGAAATCGGCTTCCGCCCGCAGCTGACGGCGGCGGTCGGCAAGGGAGAGCCTGGCCCCAGCGGCGTGACCTACCCGGTGAGCGTCACCAACATCGGCGTTCAGGGCAAAGGCATGATTGCAGAAGGCCTGACGGTCAGCCTTACCCTGCCGGCGGGTTACATCGTGGTGGCCGCTACGGGAGAGGGTTATCAGGGCGTTGCCAGCAACGTCGCCACATGGAAGCTCGCGCGCAGCGCTCCCAAGGACCAGGAGAAGCTCACCATAACGCTGTCCCAGGCTCTAGCCCAAGGGGCCAATGTCCGCGGCACCGTGACCTGGGCAAAGCCCGCGCCCAAGACCGGCACCGATGTGCCGGTCGCAATCGCGGGGGCCCCGCTGTAGCGGCAAGCCGGGCGAGGCGCCTGTCGGCGAGCCTGCGCCAGCCCGATCGAGGAGCATGATCCGCCTGCCGGACCATGCTCCTTTCTTTGGCGACTCGCCCGAGCGCGAGAAGGGTCACGAAAAATTCTGCTTTGCCAATTCGAAGACGAACCGCTGGCGGGCGAACCGCACACCCCGGTCAGGGCGGCATCTGCAGCCGCCCGCTGGCGATGGGTCATCGCCGATCAAGGCCTTCTGATGGTCCTGGTGATGACCGCGCGGCAGGCTGGTCGGCGACGAAATCATCTCGAGGCCGCTCATCCGCGTCATGTTGACCGTATTTCGCGCGATTGTGTAGTGACCCGGCGTTCGGCAAGCCCGGATCGCCGGTTCCGGCCCAACCTGGCCGGAGACTTCAGGCAGTCTTATTTAGTCGATAGGGCTTGAAGAATCACCACGTGGTCGTTCCTATGCGTGCCCTCGGCGGGCCCGTGCTGTTGCCGAAATTCCTCCACAGGTGCGTGCGTGACAACAATTGATCAACGAATTGCGCAGGAACTTGGCGTCCGCAACGAGCAGGTGACGGCCGCGATGGGACTGCTCGACGGTGGTGCGACAGTGCCGTTTATCGCGCGATACCGGAAAGAAGCAACCGGGGCGCTTGATGACGCACAGTTGCGCACGCTCGAGGAGCGTTTGCGCTACCTGCGCGAGCTCGAGGAGCGGCGCTCGGTTATCCTCAACTCGATTCGCGAGCAGGGCAAGCTCAATGACGCGCTCGAGGATGCCATCCGCGCTGCTGACAGCAAGGGTCGGCTCGAGGACATCTACCTGCCTTTTAAACCCAAGCGTCGCACCAAGGCTGCGATTGCAAAGGAGGCGGGCCTGGAGCCGCTGGCTGAACTGCTATTGGCACGGCCCGAGAACGACCCAGCACTGGCAGCAGCCGGCTTCATCAATGCTGAAAAGCAGGTCGCCGATCTGGCTGCCGCCCTTGACGGGGCCCGCGCCATCCTGGTCGAGCGCTTTGCAGAGGACGCCGACCTGATCGGCGCGCTGCGTGAAGAGATGTGGTCGAACGGACGACTCGTATCTAAGGTGCGGGATGGCAAGCACGAAACCGGCGTCAAGTTCAGTGACTATTTCGACTTCGCCGAGAAGCTGGCGAGAATACCGCCTCACCGGATTTTGGCGCTGTTTCGAGCCGAGAAGGAAGAGATCCTCGACGTCAGCATTGAGCCGGAGGACCGCGCCAGCACCACTGCGGATCCCGGTCCCTACGAGCTGCGGATCATGCGCCGTTTCGGCATCAGCGACCGGGGACGCCCGGCAGACAGGTGGTTGACCGAGACCGCGCGCTGGGCTTGGCGCACCAAGATCCAGCCTCATCTTCGCATCGATTTGCGGATGCGGTTGTGGAGCCGCGCAGAGGACGAGGCGGTGCGGGTCTTCGCAGCCAATCTTCGCGATCTCCTGCTCGCCGCCCCGGCGGGCGCTCGTGTCACGATGGGACTCGATCCGGGCTACCGGACCGGCGTCAAAGTCGCGGTCGTGGATGCCACCGGGAAGGCGGCGGCAACCTCGGTAATCTATCCGCACGAACCTCAGCGCCGGTGGGGCGAGGCGCTCGCAATTCTCGGCAAGCTTGCTCTGCAGCACAAGGTAGAACTGATCGCAATCGGCAACGGCACTGCTTCGCGCGAAACCGACAAGCTCGCCTCCGAACTCGTCGCGGGGCTGCCCGACTTGAAGATGTCGAAGATCGTGGTCTCTGAGGCGGGCGCCTCGGTCTATTCCGCCTCTGCGTACGCCTCGGAGGAATTGCCTGACCTCGACGTTACTCTGCGAGGCGCGGTGTCGATTGCCCGCCGGCTGCAGGATCCCCTTGCCGAACTGGTCAAGATTGATCCCAAGTCGATCGGCGTCGGCCAGTATCAGCATGACGTGAGCGAGCATGAACTGTCGCGCTCGCTCGAGGCCGTTGTCGAGGATTGCGTCAATGCAGTCGGCGTCAACGTCAATACGGCATCCGCCCCGCTGCTGGCGCGCGTGTCCGGTATCGGAGCGGGTCTGGCGCACAACATCGTGCTTTACCGCGACGTCAATGGCCCATTCCGCTCGCGTAAGGCGTTGAAGGCCGTGCCGCGTCTGGGGCCGAAGGCATTCGAACAATGCGCCGGTTTCCTGCGCATACCGGGCGGTGAGGATCCGCTCGATGCCTCAGGCGTGCATCCGGAAGCTTATCCGGTGGTGCGCCGGATCATCGAGGCGGCGAGGACGGACATAAAGCGGCTGATCGGCAACGTCGCGGCGCTGCGCGCGCTGTCGCCGAACAATTTGGTTGACGATACCTACGGCTTGCCGACCGTTATCGATATTCTACGCGAGCTGGAAAAGCCGGGCCGCGATCCGCGTCCGGCTTTCAAGGCTGCGGTTTTCAGGGATGACATCGAAACCCTGGACGACCTGAAGCCCGGCATGGTGCTGGAAGGGACGGTCACCAACGTGGCGGCGTTCGGCGCCTTCATCGACGTCGGCGTGCACCAGGATGGTCTTGTGCATATCTCGGCGATGTCAAAAGACTTCGTCAAGGATCCCCGTGCGGTGGTGAAACCCGGCGATATCGTTCGTGTCAAGGTGCTAGAGGTCGACAAACCGCGTAAACGCATCGGTCTGACCTTGCGTCTGGACGATGAGGCCGGTCCAGACCGCGCGGCCACAGCGGCTCCGCGCAATGATGGTAACCGCTCCGCGCGCGGCCGATCGCGCGATGCGACCACTGCCGGGAGCGAGGAACGAGGCGGCGCGCTGGCCGACGCACTGCGTCGCGCCCGGTTGGCCGGACCCCGCAAGTAAGTATCCGGGAGCTTTGAGAGTTGCGCCGCGCAAGCGGCCCAGCGGGTTGTTCATACGACAGCAAAATTTTGGTTACCTTAGCAGAATGCGCCGCAAATCCCCCGAATTTATTGGTGGGGATATTTGCGCTCGGCGCGTTGCCTTTGCTTGGAACTTTCCAAACCTATCAGCCACGCCTTCAACTGCTTGCAACGCACGCTGTCGAATTGCGGAGCGCCGCTTGCGGTGCTAGGCAACGTGAGCCGCTCGCAGCAGCCTCGGCAAACCCGTTGTGTGTAGCTGCCGACCTGCCTGCAACGCCATCAAAAAGAGGAGGAACGCCGGTGATTAAACCAATGTCATTTCTGGCTATGTGCCTGACGGCTGCAATCGCAGGCTTCACGCCAGCTTTTGCGCAACAGACCAAGCCCGCCGTTGAGCGGATGTACGTGTTGTATTGCGGCGACATCGCCCTCGACGACGCTTCGAGCTTTACGCCCGGCGCCAGCGGTCCCGGCGCACTTTCGGTCACCTGCTATCTGATCAAGCACGGGCAGGATTGGGTCTTGTTCGACACCGGTCTTGGGGACGCCATCATCAATATGCCGCAAGGTCAGAAAAGCAATGCGGGCCTGTGGACCGTCAAGAAGACGCTGACGAGCCAGCTCACCGAGCTCGGTCTCAAGCCATCCGACATCGGCTTCCTGGTGCTTTCGCACTCGCATCCGGATCATGTCGGCAATCTCGATCTATTCTCGCAGTCGACCCTGGTCGTGCAGAAGGCCGAATATGAATGGAATCTTCCAAACGGCACACCGCGGTTCAAGCCCGCGATGAAGGCGATCAAGGCCGATGGCGACTACGATCTGTTTGGCGACGGCAGTGTGATGCTGATCGCAACCCACGGCCATTCGTCCGGCCACCAATGCCTGCTGGTACGGTTGCCAAAAACCGGCGCGGTGCTACTGACTGGTGACGCTGTGCACACCCGGGCCAACTGGGACAGCCATCGGGTGCCGGAGCGCAATTTCAACGTTTCGCAATCGCTCGCCGCGCTTGATCGCATGGCCGAGGTGCTAAGGCAATACAACGCGCAGCTCTGGATCGGCCACGAGGTCAGCGAAGTGCCGCTGCGCAAGTACGCCCCGGCGTACTACGACTGAGCGACGGGACTCCCCATAGCCAAAGCCGGGGGATGGTTCCAGACAAAATTCACTGCTGCCGACCGCGCTTTGAGACGCCCGGTATGCTTGTCCTTGACCCGATATCGGTAGGTGATTTGCATCGCAGTTTGATTAACTAACGAATCTGGCCAACACAAGCGTCGCTACGCGAGGCCGCGCCTTATATCCCCACGGATAAATCCGCGGGCTTTACGGCGCGTCTTGGTCACGAAGTTCAACGACCGGGAATCGCATGCGAGGAGCGCCGCGAACGCGATGCTGATTCCCAGAAACTCTTTGATGTCTCGTCTCCCCCCTTCAGATCCCGCCAGTTAGGCAAGCGCGGTGATACCTCCGATGGGCGCACGGCTGGGCGCACGTCATAGGACTTTGCAACCGCGCGGCCGGCCCTGCGCTTAGTTGTGAAGGTTGGCCAACCAGTCGAACAGCGAGTTACTGTTGTCGGGAACCGGCTGGGATTGCCCGGTCGCGACATCGAGTTTTTGTTCCGGTGCCGCAGGTTGCAGGCGGTTCCACCAGCCGCCGCCGAGGGCCTGATAGAGAGCGGCGGTGTCGCTCACCCGGTTGGCTTGGGCCTGGACCAGCTGGATCACGGCGTTCTC
>JASHRR010001354.1 GCA_030037185.1 Xanthobacteraceae bacterium
CGCTTAACGCCACCGCCGCCATCGCGGCGGCGCATAATCTCGGCATCTCCGATGCAGTGATCCGTACGGCGCTGTCCGGCTTCGGCGGAGTGCGGCGGCGCTTCACCCGCACCGGCACATGGAACGGCATTACGGTGATCGACGATTACGCTCACCATCCGGTCGAGATTGAGGCGGTGCTCCGCGCCGCGCGCGAATCCACTCCAGGCCAGGTGATCGCAGTGGTGCAGCCGCACCGCTACACCCGCCTGCATACGCTGTTTGAGCGGTTCTGTACCTGCTTTAATGATGCCGATAGCGTGATCGTGGCCCACGTGTATCCGGCCGGCGAGGCGCCGATCGCGGGCGCGGACCGCGACAGCCTGATCACCGGGCTCCGGGCGCGGGGGCATCGCCATGTCCTGGGGCTCGACGGGCCGCAGCAGCTTGCGACTCTGGTCAAAAACATTGCGCGCCCGAGCGACTACGTGGTCTGCCTCGGGGCAGGCAGCATCACCCAATGGGCCTACGCCCTGCCGGGCGAACTCGCCGCGCTCGGCGCTGCGGCGTGAACAGGTTGCTGGACCGCAGCCGGATCGAGCGCTGCGCCATCCGCGAACGGAGGGCCCGCGGATGCGCTTTGCTTAATCCGGGTGAGGCGATCGCCACCGGTTTGCCCGCGCGCGCGTCGAAATGGATGGATCTGGCGCCGGAAAAACTACCTCGCTATGTCTCTCAAGCATGAGCCAAGAATTGGACCTCCCCAATGTCGTTGCTGACCTGCGCGCCGGGATGCCCGACCTGCGCGGACGGCTCCTCGCCAACCAACCGCTCGCCGAATTCACATGGTTCCGGGTGGGCGGGCCGGCGCAGCTTCTGTTCATGCCGGAAGACGAAGCGGACCTGTCGTACTTCCTGGCCCATTTAACGCCCGAGATTGCCGTCACCGTCATCGGCCTCGGCTCCAATCTCATCGTCCGCGATGGCGGCATTCGCGGCGTGGTGATCCGCCTCGGCCGGGGATTTGGCAATATCGCCGCCGAGGCGGGCGCACGCATCCGGGCCGGGGCGGCGGCGCCCGACGTGAAAGTGGCGCGCGCCGCTCAGGACGCCGCGATTGCCAGGCTCGCGTTTCTGCGCGGCATTCCGGGCGCCATCGGCGGCGCACTGCGCATGAACGGCGGCGCCTATGGAGGCGAGATCAAGGACGTACTCGTCGCAGCGCGCGGCGTTGACCGAAGCGGCCGTACCCGCATCTTCAACAACGCTGAAATGCACTACGGCTATCGTCACTGCGGCGTGCCGCAGGACGTGATCTTCACCGAGGCGCTAGTCCAGGGGACGGCTGGCGATCCGGCCGTCATCGCTGCCGAGATGGATAGAATCACCGAAAGCCGCGAAGCTACTCAGCCCATCAAGAGCCGCACCGGCGGCTCGACCTTCAAAAATCCGCCCGGCCACAAGGCCTGGCGGCTGATCGACGCCGCGGGATGCCGCGGTTTGACGGTGGGGGCCGCCCAAGTCTCCGAGCTGCATTGCAACTTCCTCATCAACCGGGGCGGAGCCAGCGCCGCCGACATCGAGAAACTCGGCGAGGCCGTACGGTCGCGGGTTCGCGAAACGTCAGGTGTCGAGCTCGAATGGGAGATCAAGCGGATTGGCGTGGAACGGGGGTAAAAACGTGGACGGCGCGGATCTACCAATCATCATCGTCGGCGGCGGTCTCGGCGGACTGACCACCGCGCTCGCATTGGGCCGCAGCGGGCGCCGCGTGCGCATTCTCGAACAGGCGCCCGAGTTCGGCGCCATCGGCTATGGCATTCAGCTCGGCCCCAATGTAGTGCCGATGTTTGATCGGTTGGGCATCACCGCCGCGGTTCTCGAAAAAGGCGATGTGCCTGATGCATGCATAATGGTGGACGCCCATTCCGGTAAGGAAATCACACGCATTCCGCTCGGCGCTTCGTTCCGGGAGCGCTTCCGGCATCCGTATATCATCATCCATCGGGTCGACCTGCACCAGGTGCTGATGGATGCCTGCCGCACACACCCCGAGATCGCGTTCGAGCCTGGGGTGTCGGCGGCCGACTTCGAGGATCGCGGCGACCGCGTCGTCGTTCAAACAGCCGACGGGAGCAGCATCGAAGGGGCAGCCCTGATTGGCGCCGACGGTCTGCACTCCATGGTACGGGCCAAGCTGCGCCGGGAAGGCGAGCCGCACCAATTCGGCTATGTGGCGCAACGCACGCTTGTGCCGATGGCCGAGGTCCCCGATCCTGTACCGCGCCGCAACGTCTATATGTGGTCCGGGCCGGGCTTCCACGTCGTGCATTATCCGCTGCGGCGCGGCACCGAGTTCAACATCGTTGCCGTCTATCGCACCTCGACATTCGGTGATCGCCTGATAGAGCGCGATCACCGAGCCGAAGTGAAACGCACCTTCGCGGGCGCCCACCGCGCCATCCAGGCGATGCTGGCGATGATGAACCTCGAACGACGCTGGCCGCTCGCGGATCGCGACCCGATTCGCCACTGGCACAAGGGCCGGGTAGCCCTGGTGGGCGACGCCGCGCACCCGACCCTGCAATCGCTCGCCCAGGGCGCCTGCATGGCGATCGAGGACGGCGTTTGCCTCGCCGCGCTGATCGATCTTGCGAACGGCGATTTTGGGCGAGCCTTCGCGCAATACGACGGCGAACGCTACCTGCGAACGGCGCGACTCCAGCTCGAATCCCGGTATATGTGGAGCATCTATCATGCCGAGAACATCGCCCGCGATGTCATGCGGCAGACCTTCGCGGACCGCACCGAGGAGGACCTGTTCCGCTGCCTCGCATGGCTCTACGACGGGTTCGATATTCCTGCCCGGCTCGGTTCGCCCCCATCAATCGACCGCACCAATTGAGAGACGATGACGAGATGAAGCATGTCGCAGTTTTGATGGGCGGCTGGTCGGCCGAGCGCGAAGTGTCGCT
>JASHRR010001355.1 GCA_030037185.1 Xanthobacteraceae bacterium
TGCAAGTTCGCCGTGTTGGGCCTTGCGGCTTTCTCGATCGCCGCCTTGGCAGCACAGCTACCCCGCCATCAGGCAGGGTTCTCCAGGCTTAAGGTGTCGCTATTTTCGTCGTAGGCAAAAGCTTCGCCGTAGCGGGCAAACGAGATCACCGCGCGCAGGGTCTGTTCGGCGTCCTCCTCCGACATGTGGTCCTCGAGCTCATCACGAAAGCGGCTCGCATGCGCCCGGTGGGATGGGCGCTCGTCAAGTACGTGCTTGATGTGGGCGGCGAGCGGGATGTAGGTGAGGACGTGCTGGGCGAACAGTTCCTTTCGCTCGTCGAAGCCGGCGAGCACAAACCGCTTGCCCTCATCTGCCAGGCTAATGTCGCCGTCCGCAACTTCGGCGAACCGCAAGAGATGGAGAAGGTCTGCCACCGGGAACAGGTCGTCGATCTCCATCTGCAGGCTCGCCGCGAGGGCCGGCAGGTCGGCACGCCCGTTGTAGGGATCGCCCGCGATCGCCTCCATCAGGCCGGCCAAAACATTAGGCGACACCCGTGGCAGCATCAGCGCGATGCCGGTACCAGGGAAAATGCCTTCCCGCCCCGGTTTTCCAGTCGGCCTTTCGGTCATGCGAGCGTAAATAGCATCGACCAGCTGGCGGAATTTGGGGTCGACGCGATTGCGGGGCTGCGGCAGGTCGACGGCCAGGTCGGCCACCATACGTCCAGGATTTGATGAGAATACCAAGATGCGGTCACACATGAGGACCGCCTCCTCGATGTTGTGGGTAACCATCAGGATTGAGGAGATAGGCATGCGCCCTTCGCACCACAGGTCGAGAAGGTCGGTGCGCAGGGTTTCGGCGGTCAACACATCCAATGCCGAGAACGGCTCGTCCATGAGGAGCAGCTTGGGATGAACCACCAGCGCGCGGGCGAGCCCGACGCGCTGGCGCATGCCGCCGGAAAGCTCCTTCGGATAGGCGCTTTCGTATCCATCAAGACCGATAAGATCGATGGCAGCGAGGGCCCGTTTGTGCCGAAGCTCAGGCGCGATTCCCTGCGCCTCAAGCCCGATCTCGACGTTCTCAAGCACGGTAAGCCAAGGAAATAATGCAAAGGTTTGGAAGACCAGCGCGACCTGCCTTGCCGGGCCCTCTACCTGCGCCCCCTCGATGGTCACGGTCCCGCCCATCGGACGCATCAGTCCGGCAATGATTCGCAACAGCGTCGACTTTCCGCAGCCAGACCGACCCAGCAACGCCACGATCTCATTCTCGTTCAGCCTCAGGTTGACATCCTGGAGAACTTGGAGATCGCCGCCAGAGCCCTTGTGGTACGCTTGAGAGACGCCCTGCACCGTCACGAGAGGAGATTTGACAGCAGTGGCTTGCTTGTCCATGACGCGTCTCCTGCTCAATCGAGACGGAAGCGACGTCCGGCCAACTGATAGAGCGGGCGCCAGACGAGGCGATTGATCGCTACGACGAAGATCGACATTACCGTGATCCCAAGGGCAACGCGAGGATAGTCGCCGGCATCGGTTGCCTTGGCGATAAAGGCACCGAGCCCGGCCGCCTCAAGTTTGGTATCGCCCCAACTCGCAACTTCAGCGACAATGCTGGCATTCCAGGAACCGCCCGAAGCCGTCAACGCCCCGGTGACGTAGTACGGAAATATTCCGGGCAAAATTGCTTTGCGCCACCATTGCCAGCTGCGCAGCCGAAAGAGGCTGGAAACTTCCCGCAAGTCGGTCGGGAAGGCACTGGCACCGGCAACGACGTTGAACAGAATGTACCATTGTGTGCCGAGTATCATGAGCGGGCTCAACCAGATGCTCGGATTGAGATGCAACGAGACAATAATCACGACGATGATGGGAAAGAGTACATTAGCCGGAAAGGCCGCGAGGAACTGCGCGATCAGTTGCGCACGCTCGGCAACGGGCGGGCGTAGTCCAATCCACACCCCAATCGGCACCCAGATCAGGCTCGCAATTGCAACGAGGACCATCACCCTCGCAAGCGTTATGAATCCCAGCTCGAATGCCTCGCCGACGTCGCTCATGCTGAGATTTGCGTGCACATAGTCCACCACCAGCCAAACCGCATATCCGGTCAGCGCCAATACGATGCAGAGCCAAAGGATGTTACCAACCCGCCCACGCCAGAGCTCGGCCCATTTTGTCATCGAAGGCGCAAGTGCAACGACCGGCAGTCGCATCGTCGGCATCGCAACGAGCCCAGCCAAATGTTTAATGACCCGGCCGCGGCGGAGGAGGTCGAAGACCCAAGACCTCGGACGCTCCTGAGCGGCAGTCTGCTCCGACCTGAACTTGTCGGCCCAGGCCACGATCGGCCGGAATAGCAGCTGATCGTATACGAGTATCACCACTCCCATGGCGCCGACAGCTAACACGACGGAAGCGATGTTCCTTTGCTCGATGGCCGTTGCCAGCCAAGATCCGATGCCCGGCAACCGGAAAGATGTATCGCCGACGGTAACTGCCTCTGACGCCACCACGAAAAACCAGCCGCCCGACATCGACATCATGGTATTCCAGATGAGTCCGGGCGCCGCAAAGGGAACTTCCAAACGCCAAAATCGCAACCACGCAGAGAGACCGAAGTGGCGACTGACTTCGTCGAGGTCGCTCGGCAATGTGCGCAGCGATTGGTAGAAGCTGAACGCCATGTTCCAGGCCTGCGCGGTGAAGATCGCAAATATCGCCGCACATTCGGCCCCGAGTTGACTTCCCGGAAACAGGCGCGTGAAGAAGACAACCGTGAAGGTGAGAAAGCCGAGGACCGGCACCGATTGCAGGATATCGAGCGCGGGTATGATCACCAGCTCGGCCTTGCGGCTCTTCGCCGCCAGCGTGCCGACCAGGAATGTGAAGACCAGCGAAGCGAGGATCGCTCCAAACATCCGCAATGTGGTGCGCAGAGCGTATTCGGGCAATTTCGCCGGATCGAGAGCGACCGGAGTGATATCGAGCTGGGCCAACGGCTGATTCATCTCACGCGCACCGTGGGCAAGCGCCACGAAAGCAGCAACGAGGATGGCGAAGACAACGACATCGAAAAGATTAGGCACGAGCCCGCGCCGACCAAGGCCGAGTGGCGAGGCAGACCAAGCTCTTCTAGATTGAATGCCCATATGCTACCTCGGGCTCGACCTCGAGGTGATTACCTCGATCGGACTGCGGAACTTGCCTTCAGCATTAGCAGTCCTGCCTCCGGTGGCAAATACCATTTGCCAGCCGCAGCCCCGCCGATGACGGTCGCATAACGCAGCACATGAGCCACAGCCTCCTGCGTTGCGTCCAAGGTTCTCCCCTGTTCCCGGCGCCGTTGAATGGAGTAGTCGATACCGCTATATATCCTAGGCGATGCGGTGGGAGGCCTCCATGCGGCGGCAATCGATACTCGCCGTGATAGCAACAACAGCGACGCTAGCGCTCTCGGGTCATGTGTTGGCTGCGGGTGCGCCTATCCGCAAGCCGCCGGTCCCGGAATCGACGCCCCCTTCGCCTCCTCCGCCGGTGGTCTCGCAAACGCCCCCCCATGGGCTACTCGGTGGCTGTGGCGGGAGACGAGTCCGTGACCCTCGCACCGGGCAGTGTCGTGGCCCGGCGGACCTTCCTCGTTGAGTGGGGGGCCCTTCCTCAAAGCGAACGGAGTGAGCCTTTGCACCAGATCTGTTCCATGGGGAGGACCTTCGCGCCGGCGCCGCCGCGCCGCGACGTCCGCTCTGAAGCCGTGCCGGTGCCGCTTGAGGTAAGCCCCCCGGGCAGCTCGAGGGCGTCGATTTTGTTGGCGAGGTTGAAGCAGACCCCGCGGACACGCGCGGGCGTCCGCGCCGCGGCCATCCAGAAAGTCTCTGAGCGTCTCCTCCATCACGGGGCTGCGGCCTGGCCGCCGGTGAGCTTGGACCATCAAGCACCGCCTGCCATCTGGCCCGATTGCGCAGATAATCGATCGAGTTCGCGTGGCCGATCGAGGAACACCTCGATGAGCACTGCTGGGCGGCCTGTCGGCGAGCTCGGGGATGCGCGCTGAGAAACTCCACAATATTCGGCAGCGCCCACCCGCTCTCTGCGGCGTGACGGAGGATTTGCGGATGGACCGAGCGATATGCGCGCCAGCCCACCTCCTCCGGATCGGAGATGTGGGCCTGCGCGACCTGCTTGGTGTGTTTGCAAGGATCGGGACCACTCACCATGGCATGAACGGGCGGTGCGGCTCGGGTCATTCCCGTGGCTGGCGCCGTGTCTGATCGTTGATACTCTTGCTTTGACTGCGCCACGTGCTAGCCATCAAGCATGAAGAATAAAACCGTGTTGATTTCCGGCGCGGGGATCGGCGGACCAACACTAGCCTTCTGGCTGAACGCAGCAAGGTTCGAGCCGACACTGGTCGAGCTTGCGCCTGCGCTGCGCGCCAGCGGCTACGTCATCGACTTCTGGGGTCTCGGATACGAAATCGCGCAGCGCATGGGCCTGGGCAGCGACATCGATCGGGTCGGCTATCACTTGCGCGAGATGCGGATCGTCAACGATCGAGGTAAGCGCGTGACCGGCTTCGGGACGAAGGTACTCCGCGAGCTGACCGGCGGGCGCTTTGTCACGCTCAGGCGCAGTGACCTGTCGCGGCTACTGTTCGAAAGGATCAAGGGCACCACGGAGGTGATTTTCGGCGACGAGATCGTCGCGCTTCAAGAGCGAGCGGACGGAGTGCAAGTTCAATTCAGACATGCCGGCGAGCGCTCGTTCGATCTGGTGATCGGCGCGGATGGCCTGCACTCACGCGTGCGTGGGCTCGTATTCGGGCCGCAGGGTCAGTTCGAGAAGCAGCTTGGCTATCTGGTCGCAGCGTTCGAGGCGCACGGGTACAGTCCTCGGGACGAGGATGTCTACGTAATCTATAGCGATCCGGGTCGGCTACTTGGGCGCTTTGCATTGCATGACGATCGGACGCTGTTTTTGTTCGTTTTCGCCGCCGATGTCGATGCTCTTCGCGCGATGCCCGATCCGCAGGGTCAGAAAGCGGTGCTGCGGGAGAGGTTTGGCAAGGGGAGTTTGGAATGCCCCCGCATCCTTGACGAGCTGGATCGCACGAATGAGCTCTATTTCGACCGCGTCAGCCAGATCAGGATGGCGCGCTGGTCGCAAGGCCGGGTGGCGCTTGTCGGGGATGCGGCATTCGCTGTGTCCTTAATGGCGGGGCAGGGTGCGGCGCTCTCCATGACGGGCGCCTACGTCTTGGCGGGAGAGCTCGCCAAGGCAGGCGGGCGGTACGAAGAGGCTTTTGGCAGATACGAGGGGCACTTGCGGGCCTTTATCGGCTCCAAGCAGCAGGGCGCCGGGCGGTTTGCCGCCGCCTTTGCGCCAAAGACCCGATGCGGCCTGTTCCTTCGCAATCAAGTGATAAGGGCGTTCGCAATCCCGC
>JASHRR010001356.1 GCA_030037185.1 Xanthobacteraceae bacterium
CGCGCTGTATCGAGAAGATTCTGAATGTCACCCTCAAGACGCCTCGCCTCAAGGTGCATTCCATCTACCAGAGAACGTAGCTTTTCATCGCCTTGCAGCGCCAGCATCTCATCGAGCACGCTTGCACTGCCGAGGATCGCGGCGACCGGAGAGCGCAATTTATGGGACGCGGTGCCCACCAGTGCCGTCCTGAGGACTTCCGACTCGAGCCGTATATTGGCTTTGGCGAGTGCCGCGGCAGCGTCGATGCGCGTCAGCGTGGCGATGGCTTCCAACAATAAAGCATCGATGCGGTCATTGAGCCTGTCCGCGTCGGAGTCGCGCGGTTTGGCGAGATTGACGGCGAGCACACCGTGTTCTGCGGTCGTCGTGGTGATGTGTTTGAGCGCCCACAGAGAGTCCGTCGCCGGTTCAGTGACAAGGCGAGAGCCCGGTTCCCGCGCCGCGATCATCTCTTTGGCTTCCCGCGCGATCGACTGCGGCACCATCTCGTCCTCCGCGCCCCCATCGCCGGCATGGAAAGGCGCGAGGCGAATCAGATGGGCTTCGCGGCCGAGGTGGACGGAAAGGTAGTCCTGGATCGCCTTGATGAGCTCTCCGGCCGTGGAACACAGCGCGAGGCGGCGGGAGAATTCGTAAAGGTTTTGGATTTCACGTTCGCGGTGGTGCAGGGTGTCGACTTCTTTTCTCAACCGGGCGGCAAGATTGCTGGTGACCAACGCGACGAACAGGAACAACGCCATTTCAACGATCTGGCTAGGGTCGCTGATCACAAGGCTGTAGATCGGCGGGATGAACAGGAAATCAGCCGCGAAAGCGCTAGCGAAGATGCCGACGATTGCGGAGACAAGGCCCCAGCGAATCGCACAGATAAGAACCGGAATCAAATAGACAATCGATTCAAACTCGAGCGCAGTGTATCTAAGCACGAGGGCCATCAGCGCCGTCGCCAGCGCCACGCAGGCGAGCGGATAGAGCACGGTCCGCGCCACGATGCGCATGATCGCGAACTGCACCCTGTCGCCGCCGTCGGACCAGGCAGATGAGATCGCCGGTCTCGGGTGTTCCGCTCGGCCAGGAACGCGCGGCCCGAACTGCCAGAGCCGAGACAATAGCGATTGAAATGCGTTCATGTCGGTAGCCCCACCGCCACGCCGGTGAGGTACAAGTTTCAGGCCAGCTACTCTGCCAAAACTCCCGTATCCCCGCGGTAATGGTATAAATTTTAGATGGTGGTGGCCGGATCCGCCAGCCCGCGCGTTCGTCCCCCGCATATCCCCAACATGCTGATGTGTAGACCCGGCAACGCATATTTCTCCACATATGTTCATAAGAAATCCATATGCATAGGACGCGGTTGAAATATAAAAGTAATATAAGCAAGGCGCTTGACCGGGCGCTGCAGACTTGGCCTCAACCGAGCCGACGCTTTGCGGTACGCGATGGTCTTGTGACCGGCAAGTCGGGCATCAGCCCGCCCCACCGGTCAAGAGGGCGGATTCCGGCGACATGGGCCCGGCGGCGCTTGTCGCCGATTGCTCAGGTGTCACTCCCGCGACGGGGACTCCAGAGCTTCGCGGCGTCGCTGGCGGTCCGGGTCAGCGCTTCCGGCATCACCAAGTGAAGCCGGTCTCTCTACCAATCGAAACCATCTGTTGCAGCTCCTGCCGGCGGAGCATGCAACGAAATTAATCAGATCAGGTAGGCCAAAGCCAAGCACTCACCACCTTGAAGTCTGTCGAACCCGCGTAGGCGCGGTGGCGAGGGGTTGGCGCGGCGATCGTACCGCGGGAGACCACAGCTGACGCATCGCCCGCCAGCCGAGAGGCTGGCGTCACTCCGGCTACATCGGATACTTCGGCCCGCCCTAATAGCGCAGCTTGATCGGCTTTGTTGCTGCGTGGTGCTGGCCTCATTGGTGCCGCCTTGCGCACGGCCGCGCTGTTGCTACAACCGGCCGCGATCACCGCGATCCGCAAGCCAGATGGCCGGCCAGATCGGTCCCTTTGTGATTCTGCGGTGTGGATGTGCTCCTCACAGGGGTTTGGTAACTGACCCTCGAGACGACACCACAACTGTTTAAGTAAATCGCCGGTTCTATCTCCCACTTGATCGAGCCGGCAATTCGCGGAGGCGACAGGCTCCGTCAGTTGCGGTCAGAAGTGCCAGATCAGGTCTGCGGCGCCAACCAGGGCATAATACTTCGTCGGCGCAATGACGGGGGTCACGTCGAAATTGCCATTGAATGCCGGAGCGTCGAGAGACCGATAGTAAGTCACCTCTGGGCGAATCTCGACCTGCGGCGAGAACCAGTGCTGCCAGCCGATGCCGAAATCGACATAACGCGTCTTCACGCCGGTCCGCTGCCCCTCCATATCGTTAAAGAACTCTGGGCGGAACGAGATGTTGTCGAGCGGCGAGAACTGATAGTTCAAATACATCACGGTAGCAAAGCTTCTCGCTGTGCAAGTGAGCACATTGGGGTTGGAGCAGAACGCTCCATTCGGCGAGTTGAACGGGAATCCGTTTTGCACGCTGAACGGGAAGCCGCCATTCGGGATGATCTGGGTGGTGACATACGAGTTGTTGAGGTTCAGCACCTTGGTTTCGTCAAGTGTGTACGTCTCCCAGGAGAAATGCCACTGCTCATTGATGCGATGATACCAGGTGATGCCGGTCCACTGGAGGTTATTGTAACCCCAGTTCCCGGCATTGATGGCGTCAGCCACCACATACACGTTGTCCCAGCCGTTGTCGCTCTGCCAGCGGACACCCGTTGTAATGGACGGCGTGGCGCCGGGGTCCTTGAGTATGGTGGGCCCCGAATAGACCGGGTTGGGGAACGGGTTGGGCACCGTTTCGCCCCAGTGCCACGGCGCTGCTTCCGTGCCCACTGTTACGCCCAATTGCAGAAACCAGTTCTTGTTGAGCGCAAGAGTGCCCTGCAGGCCCTCGTTGGTATAGTTGTCGAAGGTGTAGGTCAGGGAGTGAGTGTACATATAATTGTTTGGAGCAAGCTGTGCCTCGATGTCCGGCACCGAGATATAACGTCCCAATCGCAGCAGCAGACCTTCGGCGATCTGCGGGACATAGAGCTCGCCATACACCATTGGGAAGTCGTAACCGTTGTAAAGATTGTGACCGAGCAGCTGGTCGCTCGCGACACCGAACGAGGTCGTGTAACGGTAGTTCTCGCCGTAGATCGCTGACAGCCGGAAGCCCCAATCCACGTGATCGGTCTGCACCGTGTCAGGCGTGCGCTCAAAGTAGATGACGGCCTGGTCGAGCTGGAATGTGTTCGGCGTAAAATCGTAGGCCGCCGGCGCGTTGCCGCCCGGCCTCACCGTATTGGTGCTGATGTTACCGCCGCCATTGATCCAGCCGTAGATTTGCATGTTGCCGTCATTCAGCATCTTGCCAAAGTCGGTGTTGGCAAGCGCGACCATCAGTGGGCTGTCGGCGGAAGATGGCCTCGTCACGCCAATGGAAGTAGCGCCGCCGTAAGGCCATTCGGTGAATGGGTATGGCGGCACTGTCGCCGGCGCGTCCGGCCACCCGGCCCGTCGCGCGGCCGGCGCCTTCGGGTCGGCTGGAGGCCCTTCGTGGCCCCACTCAAGCTTGTAATAGTTGATGAGGCGTTCGAAGAACCCGTCCCCCAAATAGGCGTCAAGGCAATCATAATTTTTATATGGCGCGTCAGGCGCCTTGCAGTCTATCGGCGCCTTGCGGCCCGACGATGAGGCATCACCCGCCTGCGCGCCACCGACTGCAACGACCCCTCCCGGCACCATAAGCGCCAAGCCAATCAAACCGCATTTTCTCATACCCCTGCCCCAATTACGATGTGCGGCATTAGCTACACAAATGCCAGCAAGTAATCCCAGCACTGCGATTTTCTTGCAGGACCATAGAAAAAATCGATATGGATATTGAACCACTGACATATTATTATTATATCATTTTCGTCGCCGATCGATCTTTTTGCATGAAAGCGCGGCAGTTGCCCCATTGGCTGCGAATAATACAAGCAAAACCTTGGCGCCATTGGCATTCGTCCCAGCTTTGCGGCTCGCCGCCGCCGAGTTAGCTTCCGCCGGCCGCTCTCAGCCTTCCTCGCCAAGGCGAAGTGGTGGGGAAGCGATCCCAGCGTGCCGACAAGCGATTCCAGTTGATTCGAAACCACCGCCGGAGCGTGTCTCGGACCAGTCATTTCCCTTCCATTACGCTTTGTTCAATTCAGTGGCTTAGGGCCATTGCATCTTGTTGGAACACGTCCCTAAGCCGCACCGGGCCATGTCGCGCCGTTGAGGCGGCGCGCGTACTACGCGGTGAGGCGGGCAAAACAAACCCCGGCCGGAGGCGGGGGTTTCGCGGCTCGCTGACCGCACCTGGACGGCAAGGTAGCGCTCTCGTTCTCACCAGCTAGAATTTCCAGTTGGCGCCTACCTTTACGACGCTGTCGCGTTCGCGGATGTCAGAGAGGAGAGATGAACCCGCCACCGAGGCGAAGCTAATCGTTTGGGTTCCGAAGTCATAATAAT
>JASHRR010001357.1 GCA_030037185.1 Xanthobacteraceae bacterium
CAACCGTCAACGTAATGGCGAGCGGTTCTCAGCGCGCAGTACCATGAGGCCAATCAGCCACCGGATTGCCCGCTCGCTCTCGGTAAGCGTCATCGGTCCGGCCAGCTCCCCTGCTGCCAAGTAAACATGCCACCGCACAGTCCGGTGAGCGTACACTGGGCAATTGTCCAGCTTTCGATCTACTATCATGCGTCTAAGGGGGCGAAACGAAATGGCTGGCATCCTCTGACGCGCGATGGTCATCCTGCATCGCTATCTCGGAATCGCGATCGGACTGCTGATGGCGATGTGGTTCGTCTCAGGCATCGTCATGATGTACGTGCCGTACTCGCGCATCCAGGCCGCGGAGCACCTAGACATCTAGCTAGCCGGTGGTTCCCTGGCGGTCCTGCTGCAACTACGGCGTCATTTACGTCTCCGGCGCAACGCACCATGTGACGGGACTGGTCTTCGGCGTGTTGACGCTCACCTGGGTCTTCAGCGGTCTCGTCTCGATGAACCCGCGGGGTTTTCTTGAAAGCGGCCGAGGGCCGGAGGCGAGCCTGGCACAGGGGCCTTTACGGCGATGGAAAGAGATCAAGTCGTCCCTGGAGGCGCTGCGCACCCGGCTCGCCATCGGCGGCGTGGTGAGCCTAGCGAGCGCACCGCTCGGCGGCAGGCTTTACTGGATGGCGACGTTCGTCGATGGCAGGAGCAGGCGGCTCGACGTCTCTGGCCTCGCTGCGCCAGCGACGGAGGCCGAACTGGCGGAAGCCGGGCAACGCATCGCCGGCAAGAGTGCGATCGCCGAGCAGGATCTGGTGGTTCCGGACGCGAACGGCGGGAAGCGTAACGTACGCGGCGACACCGATCGCGGGACCCAATAATGCGACAGTTACCGCCGTGCACGCGAGAGGGCGAGATTGGCAATTCCTCCAGTATCAAACGAAGCATAGCGGCCCCGCGAACCTGATCTCAGTGTGGCCAGGTAATCCATCTGGGTAACCCTTAAACGATATTAATTATCCGGTTAACAGTTACCAATCTTAAATTGTCTGACTAACCATTAACTCCCTTAATCGCCTTGTTAACCTTTAACTCTCTTCTCAGAAGCCCGGCAAATTCATCCAGTAAGAACGTGCGATAGGAAGCGCCTTAGGTTATACGAGCAGTCGACCATCAGCGCGCTTTTTCAGATCGGAACGCGCGTATCACCGTCGACGGTTGGTGCAGTGCGCGCGAGCATCCCCCCTCCCGCTTCGCGCATGAACCCGGTCATTACGCCGCATCATGGGCGCCGGGGTGTCTATTTCCCGCAAGCGGTGGGGAGGGGATGCAAGACCATAGGCTGACGAGGAGGTCCCATGTTTCACCGAACCTGGATAGGCGCGGCGCTGGTCGCGACGTTGTACCTGTACGTTCCCGGCGCGAAAGCCGAAGAAGCCATACCTTCTTAACCTTATTGAGAAAATAAGATCGTGAGCGCGGAGGCGGAGCCCCAATCGCGCCGCAGATCCGCAGATCAATTATTTGGGAGGAGCCACCGCTCGAGCTAGCACCGTGTTCCATCGGGAAGCGTGATCTTCAGAAATTCGCCACCATTCGTCCATCGCGTATCGGATGGATCGTCGCGGTAACGGCCATCCCGGGAGTTAACGTCCTGGGCTGCCAGCCCTCGCGCGGACGCACAGGACATCCATGGTTCCAACCCCCATTTGCCGCCTGCTCGACATTGAGCATCCAATCGCGCACGGTGGCATGGGTTCGGCCACCTCTCTTAGGGTTGGCCGGCGAGATATTGGATGACGCCGAGCGCGATACGAGAAGGTCCGCTCATGACTCACACCGTGAACAATTGGCTTTGAGGCCAGGCTCGCTTGGCCCCGTCTTAGGCGCCAGCCTGATCGGCATTCTGTTCGGTTCGGCCATCTTCGGATGGGTAGGCGACCGCTGTGGTCGCAAGGTGGAACTTGTCAGCCGGTGATAGCTTCTGTCCTGGCCGGTCTATCGACCTGAGTGATGCGCCACCGGTTGATTGCAATTACAAATCTGGGTGCCAACCATAGCAGGGGGGCGTCAGTTGTAGGCTGGTTGGCCGGGCGAACTATGACGTAATCAAATCTGTTATTGCCGGGAGCGGGCTCGACGCTAACAAGTACGGCAGTCACTCGATGCGGTCGGGCTGGCTCTCGACGGCGGCGAGGAACGGCGCCACAGTCTGGAAGATGAAGGAAATATCCCGGCACAAGAGCACCGATGTCTTGGCCGGCTACGTGCGCGACGCCGAGCTGTTCCAGCAGCATGCCTCGGTCGGGATGTATTCAGGGGGCGAGATGGCGGGACTGCTTTGGCTCTTTGGGCTGATTTAGGGTTGCCTCTCGACTCGCTACCGCGGTTCGGCGTTGAGAAAATCCGCACGTGGGTGGTTGCTCGCCCTCATGGTGCCGTGCTGCGACCCGCTGGCCATTCGCGCTGACGGACGCGTTCGGCGCAGCGATCTACTATCTAAAGCCACACTTGGTCGGTAATAACCTTCGATAGCCGCCGTGGTGACGCGATCGAGCGTCACAGCGGCTTTCCGTGAAGGCTCAAACACCCGAGCCCCAAACGCTTACCACGCGCCGCGCTGGCGCTTTCGTTCTTCAGCCGAAAACGGCCGATTCCCGCAAAACAGGCCTAACTAAGCTTGTAAGGCTATTTGCTATTGGCCAATCAGAACGATCGCTTCCGCCGGTGCTGGTTTCCTAGCGCCACTTCTGAGGGCCCTGGCCCCGTGAACCGTGTTGCGGGCAATTCTCTTGATCCCGAGATAGCCGCCTATGCTGCTCGCCGCGAGGCCCCCGAGGCACAGGACAAGCATGACGATGTCCCAGGCCGGCCGATATTCATACAGGATTCTGAAATCAAATCTGTGCAGCCCGCTATACAGCCAGCGTTCGAGGCGATTCAGCCGGTGAACCTCCGCCACGACGCGGCTCGTTTTGGGGTCCACATAGACCCATGTTTCCATGGGATCGGCGAACTTCACGCGCAACGCCGGAAGCGGCTGTAAGTCCCGGCGGGAATAATAATAGGAGTCGTAATCCGTGAGCACCGTCTGCTCTACGACGGGCGTATCGGGGATGGCGCTTTTCAAGCGGGAAACAAGCGACTCGGTGCTGAACGGTTCGCGTTTGAGCGCAAGCGTGTCGGCGGAAACCAGCAATTCGTTCTCTTCCAGGCCGACATTGCTGTTGTAGGGCTCGTGCAGCCGCTCGCGAGTCCTGTCATAAGCCGCTCCCTCGAGCCCGACCCGGACAAAATAAAAAGGCATGTCTTGCACCCGAGCAAACTCGATTTCCTTGATCTTGCGCCCGTCCAATGACGCATTCCACGCCTGCGCATCAAAGTTTTTGAAAGCGTGCAGGTCGAGTGTACCGCCGGTAAACGTATTGCGCGGCACGCGCAGACCCACGGCATTCGTCCACGCAAAGGGCTCCATGGACAGCAAGCCGCTATAAGCAAAGGTAAGTGCGGTGACGCCGAACACCGCGCCCGCGATGTAATGCCATCGCATGCAGCCGGCATAGGGGATCGCCTTCTTTAGCTCGAATGGCCGCGTCCGCCGCCACTGCACAAATCCGAGAACCAGGCCGAGAACCGCGATGAGACATGCCAGTGCTGACGTCCAAACCATGATTTGATACCAGAGCGGCTGATTGACCCGCAGGCCTCTGAAATAGAGCCAATGCGGAATGACGCCGAGCCAAGCCAGCGTGCGGGCTTTGCGTGTCGTCAGCTGCGAGACCTCGCCGGTCCGGGGCTGCACATACAACTCCGTGCTGAGGCCGTCATCGGCCGTGAACTTGTACAAGGGCAGTTGGCGTCCTTGGGCAAGCGTCCATTGATCGACCTCGGTCAATTTGCGCTCGAACCGAACCTTCCCGGCATCGAGATTGAGGAACCGCGCCGCAATCTGTTGTGCTTTCGCCTCGTCGATACCTCCGAGAACCTCACCCGTGTCGGCGAATACGGTCCCCTCCCCGCCAAAGCGATAGGCGGGACGATCCGTGACGGTGAGAAGCTGGATGCGACTTGCGCCCCGTCCAGCCGTGCTGTCCCACCCGGCGGAAGCATCGATGCCCAGCTTTTCGGCCGCGTCTGCGAGTGTCAGCCGGACTTTGGACGGGTCGAGGTCCGGCATCCGCGCAAGACGAACGTCGGGGTCGAGGCGCGGCATTCCGCCCGCATACATCATCACGATCCCGCTCGCGAACCACATGGCGACCAGCAGGCACAGCGCGATCCCAAGATAGCGGTGCGACAGAATCAAGAGCTTACGCAATAGCTTCACGGCTCAACCCTCCCGGCCTGATGGCCTTATATCATTTCGCGAACTTCAACCGCGATAGCTTTGGCTTGCTGATGAAATATGAGTTGCCACGGCTCAGTGCAGACCATCGCGTAACCGGAAGTCAATGATAGGCTAGTCGCCTGATTCAATCAAATTGAGGGGTAAAGGTGCTTGAGTTTGATACTGGCGTCGGGCGTTGTTCAGCGGCGCCTTGGTATGTTTGGACATTGCGAGCGTTTTCCCAGGCGGCAATTTCCTCGATCAGGGTTTGTTGAGCGGGAATGCGGCGATCGAGGCACTGGGAGGTCGAGACGGCGAGTTCGGACTCGGCGAGATCGAGCCAACTGCCATGCTTGGGCGCGGATATCTCGCTGGGTTTTTTGAGAGGCCATGTATTCGGGGATGGGTTACCCGGCCCGCGGGGCCTGTAGGGGGCAGGTAAAAAGGGCGCCGGGGCGCGCAGCGGTTTGGCGTGTGTTCCCGCCACGCGGTCACAGCGTTAGCGGCTTCTGCACGCGGGGGCGAGGCGTCAAAATTTCGAGGTGGCGATCGTTAGCACGAAACAGCCTCGCGAGCCCGGCACCGACATGACGGCCCCGGCGGTCGGCGCTGGCTAAGATTGGCTAAGAACCGAAGCCGGGACCGGCGCACGGCCCTCGCGCGAGAGGCTGCAGCCGCACGCACCACGATGATAGCACGGCTTGCCGTGGCTCAGCGTCGCCCGGCGCAATGGCGATCGTGGCCATGCGGCCGGGCGCAGTGCAGCCGAGTGGTGGTCCCGACCTGCCGGAAATGGGAGCGACAGGCCGGGACCGGCGCAACGGTCGCATCCCGAATGAATTAATATGGTATATTCCCACCTCGGCTGAGGGGCCGGGGTTTGGTGCGAACATGTGCCGATGGTGCATCGTCATGTTCATGCTGACCGTCGTTGGCGCCGTGATTTTCTATTGGCGCGTCT
>JASHRR010001358.1 GCA_030037185.1 Xanthobacteraceae bacterium
TGGACACGCTGCCGGCGTGACCGGGACAAGCCCAGGCTCGGCGGCCGCGCGGTCATCGATCCGGCCGGGCAACCGGCGGCCGAGCCGTCGCGCCGTCCACGCCAGAGAATCAAGAAGTCGGGTCGCCACTTCCGCTGTACCCTCTCCACATATGTAGAAGGTACGCCGAGACGAAAGGCGGCATCTTGGGATCGAGATCAGCAGCCGAGCGGACGATGTAGATGTCGCTGAGTTCAGGCTGTTTCTGGCTCGCGAGGTGGGAGAGTATCCTTGTCCGCACCTGCGAGGCCGGGCAGGGCAGATCAATGTGTTTCATCAATGCAATGCGCGAGGACTCGACCACCGCGTGCCAGCCGGGTGCAACCGAGACATCGTGAGCCGTCAGGCCGGTCTCTTCAGCAAGCTCGCGCATGACGTTGCCGAACAGGTCGACGGTTTCGCCGCGCACATCGTCTGGATCGGGCGTGCCGGCCGGAAAATAGATGCGGCCCGCGTTGACCGTCTGGTCGCTCATCACGCCGAGCAGGTAGGCGCCGTCGCTCGCGCGTAACGCGCCCATGGCAAAGCAATTGACGACCGCCGGGTCGGGAAAGTCCCAATCGCGCCATGCCAGGAATTCCGCGAAACCCGCCTCAAAATACATGCCGCGCAATACGCCCGCGCGAATGGCAAAGTCGCGCATGAGCAGGACGCGCCCGTTCCACAGTTGCGGCGTCGCCCGGCGGCGCGCATCGAAATGTGCCGTGATGTCGTCGCGACGGACATCCGCGAAGCGCCACCGAAATGGTGCGAAGCCCACATCAAGGCGATCGACCGGAATGATCTGTGTGTCTGGCATGGCAAGGCCGAATGCAGGAACAGGCCGGATTTGTCAAAGGCCGATCCTGACCGGCACGAATGTCTCGGACGGCGCCACAAGCTCGTTCTGCGCCGCGATCAGGGCGATTTCGGATGCGCCGGCGTTTTGAGTTCGCCGCAACAGCCCGAATACGGACGATGTCGCGCCGGCAAGTGCCTCTGCGACCGAGCCGCTGCGCAGGTAATGGAAGAAGAACAGGGCCGCGATGAGATCGCCCGCGCCGTTGGCCGGCGCCGCCAGCAACGGTGTGCGGACGAGATAGCGCCCGCCCGCATCCGAGGCGATCACATCGACGCTGTCGGGGGGCGTGGCGTCCGAGCGCACCGAGGTTACCAGCACGGCGCGGGGGCCCCGGGCATGGATGTCGCCCACTGCGGATAAGATGGCGGCAAGGTTTCGCGTCTCCCGCCCGGCCAGCCGGTCAAGCTCGAAGTGGTTGGGCGTGACGATCTCCGCGGCCGGCACGGCTCGCTCGCGCATGAATTCCGCAATACCGGGCCGCACGAATTCGCCGCGCGTGCGGTTACCGATGACGGGATCGCAGCAGGAGCTCGCAGTGGGGTTGGCGGCCTTGACTTTGCGCACTGCGGCGAGGATCGCTTCGCCGGTTTCGACCGCGCCGATATAGCCCGACAATACGCCGTCGCATGTGCCGAGCACGCCGAGGCCGGCGATGCCGTCGATCACGTCGCTGATCCGCGCGGCCGCAAACACTTCGCCTTTCCATGCGGCGTAACCGGTGTGGTTCGAAAACTGCACCGTGTGTACAGGCCACACCTCGCAGCCGAGACGCTGCAACGCAAACACGGCAGCCGAATTACCGACGTGCCCATACGCGACATGGGACTGAATCGAGATGAGGTTCATCTCGGGCCCTCGTAGCCCCCATGGAGCGAAACGCAATGCGCGGACAGCCTGGCCGCCAACTTGCTGATTCCCCAACGGGGAACAGCATGTGGCGCCGCCCTCAACCTCTCCCCCGCTTGCCGGGACAGGCGAGAATTGCCGCTCGTCGCGAAACTTCCGGGGGGCTCCGCAAGCTGGGCGCGGAAAGTTTGCGCTTGCGGAACGGGCGCCTTCACCCCATCGGGCTCCCCGCCGACGGGGAGAGGCAGAGAGCACGGCCGGCGGTCACGCGATAGCCCTCCCGGGCAGGCGGGGGCTATCGCAACCCCAGCTTCTGCGCAGCCTGCTCGACGAACCTGTTCGTATAAGTCTTCGCTAAATCGATCTTCGCCTTCGCCACCTCGGGGGAGGACTGGCTGAACACCTTGAGCACCGCCTCGGCGCCGCTCGGATCCATCCGGCCGGTGTTTGAATACATCGCTATTGTATTTTTCAAGGCGGCGAGATAGAGCGCCTTATCGGGCCCGACCAGATCTTGCGGCATTTTCGCCATGATCTCCTCCGCCGTATGGGAGTGAATCCATTTCAGGGTGGCGAGGATCGCACCGGTGAGCGCCTGCGTTTCCTTTTCGTGCTTGGCGATCCAGTCGCTGCGCGTGTATAGCGCGCCGCCCGGGTATTCGCCGCCGAAGACCGACAGGGTGTCGGCCTGGGTACGGGTATCGCTCAAAATCTTCAGGCCTGAGAATTTCGCTCTCAGCAGGGTCGGAGTCGGGTCGAGCATCACGGCGGCATCGACAGTCCCCTGCTCCATGGCGGCGACCGCGGTGGCATCGAGGCCGATCCCGATGACGGCAACCGCGTCAGGCGCGACGCCGCTCTTTGCGAGCAGATATTTCAGGAAAAAGTCGGTCGACGACCCCGGCGCGCTGACACCGACTTTCTTGCCAGCAATATCTCGCAGGGAATTGATCTGCGCCGTGTGGCGCGGCGAAACGCCCAGCACCAGCCCGGGATAGCGATCGTAGACCACGAAGGCCTGCAGGTTCTGGTTCTTGGCGGCGAGGTTGACGCAGTGATCGTAATAACCCGACACCACATCGGCGCTGCCGCCGATCACCGCAGTGAGTGCCTGGGAGCCGCCTTTGAAATTAACGAGTTCGATCTCCACGCCAGCTCTTTTGTATTCGCCGAGTTGCTCGGCAAGCACGGTCGGCAAATAGCACAGACAGCCGGCCCCGCCGATCGCAATGGTAACTTTTGCAGTTGCTGCACCTGATGCGAGCGCCAGCCCAGCAAGCGACGCGCCGACGCGACTAAGCAGTTTCGCAATCATAGGGCTCCTCCGACCTCTGGCTGAGGATCGTTGTGCTTGAGTCTGGCGATTAAGGTAACCCGGGTTTAGCGGGGGCGGAACCCGGGAACGCGTTGTCACGGGAATTAAATAGGACAATCGCGGAGGCGTCGGCCCACCTGTGCTCCCTCCCGCTTGCGGGGAGAGGATGGGAGGGCCTTGCCGCGAGCTCAGGACTCGTTCCAATTGAGCTTGAATCCTTTCAACCACATAGTCGTTCGTTCCCGTCGCAGCGAGCCGCGGCCACGCTGCATCAGTGATCGAAAATCGCAGAAGTGGCGGGTGCGGTTTTCCTCCCTATGGCATTGTGCGGGGAATGGCGAGGGCGCCGGCCGCCGATTGTCCGGGTCGAGATCGTGCGGCCGCGCCCATGCGGCTACCCTCTCTTGGCGGGCCCGCGCTCCGGATGGCAATAGCAGCTCACCAGATGATCGTTCACTATCCCGACGGCCTGCATAAAGGCGTAGACGATGGTCGGCCCGACGAATTTGAAGCCGCGGCCGGCGAGTTCCTTTGAGATCGCACGGGAGAGCGGTGTTTCCGCCGGAATCTCGGCTATGCGCCGCCTGTGGTTCACCTGCGGCTCGCCGTCGACGAAACTCCAAACGAACGCCGAGAAACCGGGCCCCTTCTCCATGATGGCGAGATAGCTGCGCGCCGACGAGATCGCGCCCTCGACCTTGGCTCGGTTGCGTACGATGCCGGCATCGTTCATCAGCGCCGTCACCTTGCGCGTGTCGTAGCTCGCAATCGCCTCGGGTTTGAACCCGTCGAAGGCGCGGCGGAAGTTGTCGCGCTTGCGCAGGATCGTGATCCACGAGAGTCCGGCCTGGAAGCCGTCGAGCAGGAGCTTCTCGAACAGGGCACGATCATCGCGCTCGGGCACGCCCCACTCGTCGTCGTGATAGGCGACATAGAGCGGGTCCTGTTTGGGCCACGGGCAGCGAGGCAGGCCGTCGGCATGCAGGATGGCTGACATTGCATCGTTATAGTGTACCGACGTGCTTGCGCCAATGCTGCGGATTGCCGACCGCAGCCTGCACGTCATCGATAGTTCGGTCACACCAACATGAAGGGCGGACCGAATAGGCGATTGCGTCGCTGCTCGGAGACCCTTCGCGCGCCTACATGGTGAGCGCGCTTGTAACCCATCGGCCACCTTCCGGCGACGGCTTTTGCCGGAAGCCGCCAGGCGGCGGGTTAGCACGGTCAGCCGGGGACTACGGCCCCCGCAGCAGACCTCGGACAGGCACGATCCAAACGAAAGGAGAAGCATATGGGTATCGTTCTACGGGCAAAGTCGACTTCGCCGGCTGTCGATTTCCCCCCCGCTGCCGGCTTGCGCGGCAGGCGCCAGCGGGGGGCTTTGATGCATGGCCAGGCGCTCACCGCAACCGAGCCTGCCCAGGAGGCGGGCGTCATGCTTTCGACCGCGAGCGGACATGTGAGCAAGCGAGGATGCCGGCCTGGTCACGATCGACAGCGGGGTCGGCATCACTATTTTTCGCCGGTTGTGGCCCAACGAACTCGCACCTCCTTATGGGGAGCGGGAACGGGCCTCACCCCGCCTTCCGTTCTCCGGGCATCGCAAACCGCTGCCAGCCGAGCTTGACCAGCCGCAGGGTCACGGCGCCGGCCACCAGCGGATGGCCCGCCTTGAGCGCGTCCTCGGCGCGGTCGAGCCGCAACATGGCGAGCGCCCGCCCGCCGGCCGACGAGCCGAATGTGCCGACCTGCTTTTCGCCCGCGGTCACGGCGGCGCCGGCATCGGGCGCAAAGCCGTCATAGGCCACCGGGACAATCCGGGTCCGCACGCTGCCGCGATGCTCCATGCGTGACACCACTTCCTGCCCAACAAAGCAGCCCTTGTCGAAATCGACGCCGTTGAGCTGGTCCATATCGACCTCGTGCGGGAACGCGTCGCCATAGATGAAATCGAGGCCGCCGCGCGGGATCCCGAACGCGATTCGGTGCGCCTCAAATGCGGCCGCCGGCATCTGCATGGCACCAAGGTCCCTTGCTACCTCCGCGGCGAGGTGGGGCGGCAGCATGATGCGATAGCCGAGCACCGCCAGGCGCGGATCGCGATAGCACAATCCGTATTCTGTCGCAGCCTCTCCCTCCCAGACCGCCATCACACCGAGCACCTCGGACAGATCCTCAACGATCACCCTGGCACGCAGCTTGTAGAAGTTGAGCCGGTCGACGCAGGATTTTGCAAGCGCTTTCGGAACATCAAGGAAGAAGCCGCCGCCATCCTCGCCCGGCGCCTCGGCAACGATCATATCCACGACGATCTTGCCCTGCGGCGTCAGCAGCGCCGCAAAATGGGCGTCGTGTGGCGTGACCCGGCCGATATCGGCGGTCAACAGGCCATTGAGAAAATCTCGCGCGTCATCGCCTGCGACCTTGACGACGCCGCGGTCCGGAAGCAACGCTGCTTTCATGCTTCTTGCCTATACCTGACGTACCATCCCTCGCAAGCGGGCGCAGGTTCAGGTCGGGCGGATTTCCCCCACAAGACCGGAGTCCGGCATCTCCGCCCTACTGCCACGCCAGCTGGATCGAAAATTCACCATTGGCGATGCGCTGGGGGAGGCCCTCGGCATAGCGCGCGGCGGCATCCTCGCCATAAGTCGAGACCAGTTCGCTGAACGCCGTGAACAGGCAGACCTGCGCCAAACAGTCGCCGTCGACGCCGTAGAGGCGCGCCTCAACCCAGGCCTCGTGGAGCAAATCGAGCGCGGCCTGCTTCTGCTCGCGATCCGGCAATGAACCACGAGCCACCGGTGCTGATCTCATGATGATGTCATAACCTCTGCGGCCCCCCACCGCATCCCGTCGCCGGCGGCAAACTATCACGCGCCTTGTGGCGTTAAAGAGCGACCTTTGGGAACGGTTAACGTGGCCCTCAGTTGCTGTAGCGAGCGGTGACCTCGCGGGCGATCTTGGAGCCCTCTTCGAGATAGCGGCGGATCACCAGCTCGGCGGCCGGCGTGCAGGTGTGGTAGGTCTGCAGATAGGCGCGGTAGCCGTGATTGAAGTGAGCGATGAATTGTGAGCGCCGCTGGCCGGAGGGCGCCTCAGCGTCGAGCAGCGCCTGCATCTCGGCCCGCCACTTGTTGCCCTCGTTTGCCCCACACAGGCCGCGCAGATAGTGCAGGCTGCCGAGAATTTCGGACAGCCGCGCGAGGCCGGCATCAAAGGGGGCCGCCTGCTCGGCGGCGCCCGAGGGAGCGGCGGTTCCACCCGCAACCCCGCCGACCATCAGTATCAAGATGACGAGCGCCCGTATTTTCATGCGCTATCGATATGCCCCCCCGATCCAGCAAGTTCAAGCGTGACGGGACGCAGAAACCCGAGCGTCGCCACCAGGCCAGGACGGATTCACCTTCCTCAGGCGTCATCGACCGCGGCGGTCCCCCCGGTCGATTGAAGCCTCGCTTAATCCGAATCGCGCCGCGAACGAAGCCGTCGGCGGCAACTCATCCGCGGTCAAATGCTGACGGACCGTAATGCGATCACCGTTGACCTTGCGCGCCGCACCGTTGTGCGTGGGACGGCCTCATCGGGCACGGGCAAGCCACATTGACCGAACTCCGCCGACCGGGCAACATCCATGCGGTGACTTGTGGGAGGAGATCATGCAGCGAACTTTGTCAATGTTGGCGAGCAGCGTCTGCGCGACCGCGCTGATGAGCCTATCGGTGCTGGCGCAAGCCGCGCCGCAAATGACACTGACCCGCCTCGACTGCGGCACCGGCGCCGCGCCAACCGATGTTGGCCTGCGTTTCAGCGATACCTATGCGTATAACGGCCTGAAAGTTCAGCTTGTCTTCAGCTGCTATCTGATCAGGCACGGCGACGATTATATGCTGTGGGATTCCGGCCACTCGATGAGCGCCGGAGCAGTTGCGCCGAAGAGGAGTCTCGTGGATCTACTGGGGCAGTTGCAGCTCAAGCCCGAGCAAATCAAGTACGTCGGCATCAGCCACTATCATGGCGATCACGTCGGCCAGGTCGATTCGTTCCCCAAATCGACGCTGCTGATCGGCAAGCGCGACTGGGACGTGTTGATCGATCCTAAGATGAGCGGCGTGGCGAACCCTGCGACCTTTAAGAACTGGATCAGCGGCGGCGGCAAGGTGGAACCGGTGCCGGTCGACAAGGATGTGTTCGGCGATGGCACCGTCGTGATGATCAACACGCCCGGGCATACGCCGGGCCACCACAGCCTGCTGGTGAAGCTGCCGCAGATGGGTCCCGTGCTGCTTAGCGGTGACCTCGCGCACTTCCATGAAAACTATGACGGCAATGGCGTGCCTACATTCAACACCGACCGGTCCGAGACCCTGGCTTCGCTCGACCGCTTCAAGAAGATCGCAGCCAATCTCAAGGCCACGGTCGTCATTCAGCACGACGCGCGCGACATCGGCAAATTGCCGGCCTTCCCGGCCGCCGCGAAGTAATTGGGCCGCCGTCATCTGATTGCGTCGGCCGATCCGCAGGATCGGACCTTCTCAGGTTGCGGCAAGCCCAACGCGCTGAGTTAAGCCGCGTAGACGTCCTCCCGCCTTTGTGAGTCTTGCCGGGGGCGTGCTGCGGGGGAACTCCTCACTCCACTCCCGCCGGCCCCTCCCCGCAAGGGGAGGGTGAAGCGGGGCGTTGGCGTCCGCCCCCTCGCCCCTCGCAATCGTGGATGACGCCGATTCGCGGGCTGCCGCTAGCGCTCGCTCGCCACGAGCGCGTTGGCGACGATTTCAGCGAGACCCGCGGTGGTGTCGAGGCCCGCAATTGCGGCCGGGTCGAGCCACACCGCCTCGGAAAGCTCGTCGCTGAGCACGGGTTCGCCCGCGATCCACCTCGCCGCAAAAGGCAAAATAACGAAATGCCGTTCGATCCGGCCCTCGTCATCCCGCGCGATGGCTTCGCGATAACCGGCAAGCGCCACCGGCTCGACAACGAGCGCGGTCTCCTCCCGCACTTCGCGCACCACCGCGTCGAGAAGCGTTTCGCCGAGCTCGACGCCGCCGCCCGGCAGCGTGTAAAGGCCCACCGCCGGCGACCGGGCGCGACGCACGATCAGCACCTTGCCGTCGCGGATGATAGCGGCGCTCACCGCCAGGATTGGTCTCGCGGGATAGGCTCTGTTGTCCGCCCCTATGTTTGAAATCATTAGATAATTCTCAATTTTCACCACGTACCCAAGCCTACCCCCACAACCTCAAAAAAATCCCGCCAAGGGCCCAGGCGTGCCTTGTCAACCCGGGCTGGGCCGCCACCTATGTTGGCCTCCGAAAGAGCGCCAAACACCATGCAACTCATCGTCGTCAAAACCACATGGGACGCTGAGGCAAGCCTCTGGGTGGCCGAAAGCGAAGACCTGCCCTGATCACGGAAAGCCGATACGCTGGAGGCATTGCAAGCCAAGCGGCCAGGCATCGTCCAAGACCTGCTTGAGGCGGATGACGACGGCCAGCAGGTTGAGGTTCCGGTCGAACTAATAGCACACGCCTCAAGCCGCGTAACCGTTCGGTTGCACGATTGAACGATTACCCCCGGCCGTAAAAGAAGATCCTTCGCGGACTGCTGGTTTGTCCGGCACGGCCGAGGTGACCATCAGGTTTGGAGAGCCCTTGTCAAGCCGCGAGCCATGCGCCGGTCTTCTGCGAGCCATGTCCTGCTCATCCGCATCGTCTCGCTTGCGGCGGCGGCGTTCGATTTCGCGATCGAGCGCATCTGCGATTTTTTGGGCGGTCTCTGGGTTCATGGCGAATCAAGAACAACACATGCGCCGATGAAATCGCATCGATACGACAGTTCGCGACACCGTACCGCAAACCTGCCTGCGGGGAAGGGCGAACCCCTTGGCCGTTTTTCCGGAATAACAGCGAATTTATTCTTCGGAACGCGAACCGAACATGGTTGTGTTGCCGCCGAAGCACTATGTGAAGGAAAGAACAAAACGGTTTCGGTCAGCCCAGGGAGCTGACATCATGGCGTTTCTCGGTTGCAAGACGGCGGACAAGCTTCGCTCGCTCCTTAGGCGGCAGGAGGCGCTTGTTGGCGGAATCGCTGCGCTGCTCTTGGCTGTGGCGACGGTGGCGGTGACCTACCTTTATTACTGACGATGTTTCATTTCGGTGAATGGCGGCCGGTTTTTTCGGACATAACAGTGAATTTAATTGGTCCCGGGTGTACGCGCCGGAAACGTAACGATGCAATCGCATATATGCTACTCATGGTAGCATTATAAAAAGTAATCAAACGCCAGAGGCAACCAGCGACGTTCTCTGCGCGTCCGCTCGGCCTTTTACATGAAGAAATTCGCGAAGTCGTAATATTCCGATCGGTCCCTTTTTCTGGCATCTGCAAAACCTGGACGGCTATCCGTGTTCGAGCAGGTGAACCACTGCCGTCTGACGGTCACGAGGCTGGCAGTTTGACCCGCCTCGTCGCCTTGGGCCCCGCCACAGCACCAACCGTGGACCGTTCATCCGCCCGCCCGATACGCCTGCACACAATCGGCGTAGCTGGGTCAACGTTTTCGGATAACAGGACCCGTGCCGCCGCTTGGAATGGTTGGTCCGATACCGCGACCACTCGACCGCCGACCATGGCCCGGAATTGGTCCCGACCGGCCGGATAGACCGTGATTTGCAGCGCTGGGAGCATATGGTGACCTCCGACGGTAATGTGGGTGTATTCCACATTTGGCGGTGACCTTCCTGCCAAGCCAGAGCTACGCGACGCTACGTCCCGTTCTGCGGCGTCCGTGTAGGTCTCCCCAGGCGTCTGTCCGGCGGTGAGCTGCGAAAATCCACCACGATTGTGTAAGCCGCGCCGTAACGGGATCTGGGTGGCGCCAGTCGCCGGTGCGTTTTCCCGACGCGAAGGCGCGAGGACCGCATTCGGCCCGGGCGGCTCCACCGGGCTGATCTATCGAAACGCGACTGGATTGTGATACATACAAACAGAAAAAAACCGCCCGTGAAACACCAATACTTTCAAATCGGCGGAATTCCGTAAGTCAGAGTGGGTTTTTGACACAGCCCAGGTTTAACATGGCGAGGTATCGGCTCCTATGCAGGCCAGTGTTGCGTTGCGCCACGCCAACGAGAAGCCGCCGCCGGAGCGGCGAGCTTGGCAACCGCCGAGCGCAGCGCCTGCACCTCGGTCTCGTCGAGGCGCCAAGGTCTCAAGGTTCAGCAAGCCTGCGGGTCGAACTGCATGGGGCCGCCATCAGGACCGCTAATCTGTTGCCCGACATCCACCTTCTCGGCGTAGCGCTCGCACAGTTTGCCGAGGAAGCCATTTCCCGGTGGCAATCTCCAACCTACGGCTATTGCAAAGCTCAGGCTCGACGTCGGCGGCGCGAGCAAGGAGCCAACCGCCGCACGTCGCTCACGCTGGCGGTCCTGCGCCGTCCCCCACCTTCACGGCGGCAAGCAGCGGCTCCTACACGGGGACTTGAAGCAATTTACGTCGCGTCGAATCGCTGATAATCCGCAAATTATGGGATTATCATCCGCGCCGCTGAGCTTACTTGAGCGTCAATGTGGGGAAAGCGGCCTATTGCGCCGGTTCTGCTGTCCGTCACGCATAGCGCTCCTACTCCTGCTCCTACTGCTACCCCTCCCCTGCCCTTTTCTCGCCTGCTCGCGGGAGCGGGTCAGGGAGGGGGCGCGGAGGAGCGTAGGAGGCGGTCGCGGCCGCTCCGGCGAGTGCCAACACGTCATCGCCGTATTGCCGACGCGCCTCGGTGTAGATCGGCCGTACGGCCGTCGCAAAGGCGCTGTGCTCGTCCGCGGTCAACTCGATGATCTCGCAGCCCGCCGCCGCAATGGCGGCGCGCGCCTCCTCCTCTTCGCGCACGTGAAGCTCGCGCTGAAAGGCGACCGCGTCGGTGACGGCGTTCCGCATGGCGATTTTAAGATCCTCTGGCCAGGCGTCGAACGCCGCGCGGTGCACAAAGATCGGCCGGGAGATGTAGAAGTGGCCTGTGAGCGTGTGAAAACGGTGAAACTTGTGGACTCCGTAAGTGACCGTGTTCGACAGCGGATTCTCCTGGGCGTCGAGTTCGCCCCCGGAGATCATTGCGATCGCCTGCGTGAGGTCCATACGCAACGGCATCGCACCCAACAGCTCGAAGGTCCGCTCCTGAACCTTGCTGGGGAGCACTCTGATCCGCATTGCGGCCAGGTCGAGCGGCGTGTGCACCGGCCGCAGGCGGTTCGAGAGATGCCGGAACCCGTTCTCGAAGAAACCGAGAATGCGGTAGGCCGCCTGCTCTTCGATCCTGCGCGCCAGCATTTGCCCAAGGGCGCCGTCAATGGCGGCACGGGCGTGCGCGGTGGTGCCGAACAGGAATGGGAGATCGACCACGCCAAGCTCGGGGACCCGGTCGGTCAGGTAGCTGCTTGACTGATAACCGAGCGTCAGCAGTCCGTGCTCTACCAGCCATAAGATGTCCTGGGCCTGGTATCCGAGGTCCATGATGTTCCACACATACTTGATTTCGACGCGGTCGCCGAACTCGGCCTCCAGCCGATCGCCGATGCGCTTCAAGGCGCGGCTGAAGCCGGTGGTGGGAGGACCGTAGCCCCCCATGCGAATCTGCGGGCGTGCGTCAGTGCTCATTTTCCCCTTTGATGATGCGCGTGTTTTTGATGTGTGTCTACCGCTGCTTGATGCTCTAACGGTTTTGGCTGACGGTGAACGGCCGGTCGCCATCGCTATTCGGCGCCCGCCCGCACAAGCCCCAATGCCTCACAAGCTCCCCAGTACGGCGCTTCCATTTTCGCCGCAAGGACTTTGCGAGAGCGTGGCTTCCGGCGCCTTGGGACGAGAGGTTTCAAAGCCTATGCGCCTGCCAAAGCTGACAAAGGGCCAGCAGGAAACACCCATACATCAAAGGCAGGCACCTGCGCCGTGATCGTCGCGAATCTCGCCCCGTCTGAATATCAAAGGGTTGGTGCCAGCAACGAAGCCGGTCTATCGCACCAGAACGGCTGCGCAAAGGTGCGGGCAACGATCGTGTTGCTGGTGTTCAGCTCGACCAAAGAACGTCAAAGGTACCTTTGAGCCGAAGGAGTTTACCGGTAAGAAGCCGCCTCGCACAACAAAGACAGGGCAAGAAGCTGACGCTTCCAATTAGCCGAAGCGCTCGCCAAGGTGGATATCCAGTGATCGCCGGCCCCCGTTCGCTCCCGCCCGCAAAGCTTACACTTGTCAGGATGTCCTCCGAGCAGGTTGCGGGCCTCAAGGAACAGGCTTCTTCACATGGATTGCGCAAGGCCGCGGATGCGACCGGCTGAGACCGGGTGCAGCGTAAAGGAACTCGCGCAGTAACCGGCGATTTGATGTTCGTTTCTGATGTGGTCGGGATCAGCCCGGAGGTTGCCGATCGGAGCTTGTCATTTCCCGCTATGCCAAAACTATCGCAGCAAAGGGTAGACCCGGATGCTGCTCGGACAGGGCCGGGCGAGCGGGGTTACGCCCGTTTTCGAATCGCTCAGAATTGCCGCGAAGAAATGCCGAGGAGCGGCTCGTTCGTTTGCCCCCGCACCTTGCTGCCCGATGTTCTTTCCCTATCGGCCCAGGGGGCCAAGCGTACTACCGCGACAACCCAGCCATACTCGACCGGATGCGCCGGACCGCCGCCTGAAGCATCCGTTCCGAGGACTGAGGTCGATATCAGAACTTGTAGTTGGCGCCGATGCGCGCGACGTTTCCCCTGAATTCGGTGCTGTGCTTACAAAAGTCCCGGGGAAGCGGCCTGCGTCGTCGCCATAGGTTTGTGCCAGGGTACCGAGATCAAAGTACAGATACTCGGCTCTCAGCGACCAATTGGGCGTAACCAAGTCCGCCGCCGGCCGCCCAGCCCATCAGCGTCGGGGACGACCCAAGGCTGCCGCAAAAGTTCGGACAGTTGGCAGTAGCTGAGCCGTGAGTCGATGAAGTCACGGCGGCAGCTGCTCCATACGCGAAGCCGCCGGCCCGATGAGCCAACAGCGAGGGTGTAATTGTGTAGCCCAACCGGCCTCGCACCGTGCCTAGAAAGCTCCTGGTCCGCGTTTGTGAACCAATCAACCGTAGTACCGGGAGACGTCAAGGAATGTCTCTTGGCGATAGCCGCCGTCGTCGATATCGGTCTCGATGCCAACAACGAAGGCCCCCGTCTGCCAGTTGTAGCCTGCCTGGACCTCCAACCGCGCCGCTCGGACCGCTGGCAAGCGACGAAGAACAATCCCATTCCCAATCAGCGGCGCGATGAGGCCGGGATTAACCGAAAAGAGCAAAGCTCTCGGCGTATTTCTCAAGATTGCGAGCCGCGTTTAGATCGCGGTCGCATTCAAAGCCGCAGTCGTCGCACCTGAAGGTGCGTTCGTTGAACCCGGGTCTAAGGACCTGCGGGTGCGCGACGCCAGGTCGGTCTGTCGTCAATTTCAATCGTAACCGCCGATATCCTTGCGGCGCCGGAACGCCAGGGCTTCGGAGGTACGGTAACACCCACCCGCCGCGACGTCCCGTAGTCTGGGACCTCAATTAACGCTACTGATCGCCCAGTGACCGGGGAGACACCGACGGAATAAAGCAATGCAAAGGGCTGCGAGGGTGGACCTTCCTAGGCAGGCCAAATCTCTGAAATTTCTAGACATGCTCGGCATGCGCTCTGCTATTCGGCCGAGCTCGGTTGGGACAATATCTACAATGACGTGATGGCGGTCACCATCCGGTCGTCTCTCATGCTAAAGAGTCTTCGCCAAAAGGGAAAACCAATGTTTGGCGGCCTCAAATCGCAGGGCAACGACTCACAAGGGAGGGAACATGCGCAAATTGATACTCGCCGCCGCTGTATTCGCGGCGAGCGTAGGGGGCGCCAGCCTTGCCCAGGCGCAAACCTATCCGTCGCGCCCCATCATGATGATCGTGCCGCTTGCGACCGGCGGTTCGACCGACACCATCGCGCGAATCATGGCCGAGGGTATGCGCCCCTTCCTCGGCCAGCCGGTCATCGTCGAAAACGTGACTGGCGCGGGCGGCTCGATCGGCGTCGGCCGGGTGGTCCGTTCCGCTCCCGACGGCTACACGATCGGCATCGGCCAATGGGGCACCAACATGGCGAACGGAGCGATCTACCCCTTGCAGTATGACCTGCTCGCCGATCTCGAGCCGGTCGCCCTGATCGCGAGCCAGCCGTTCCTGATCGTCGCCCGCAAGACCATGCCGGCGAACAGCCTGCCGGACCTCATCGCCTGGCTGAAGGCCAACGCCGGCAAAGCCTCGGAGGGGAATTCCGGCGTCGGAACCCCGAGCCACGTCGCCGGAATTCTGTTCCAGAACCTCATCGGGGCGCGTTTCCAGATGGTGCCCTACCGCAGCGCTGGCTTATCGATGCAGGACTTGGTGGCCGGGCAGATCGATGTGCTCCTCGACACGCCAGCGACTTCGCTGTCGCAAGTCAATGCCGGCACGCTCAAGGCCTATGCAGTGACGGCCAAGAACAGACTGGCGATCGCGCCTAATATCCCGACGGTGGACGAAGCCGGACTGCCGGGATTCTACTTCTCGTTCTGGCATGCTTTCTGGGTTCCAAAGGGCACATCGAAAAGCATCGTCGCCAAACTCAACGAGGCCGTCGTGAATGCGCTCGCCGACCCCGCCGTCCGCAAACGCCTGATCGATATCGCACAGGACATTTTCCCGCGCGAGCAGCTCACGCCGGAGGCGCTGCTCGCCTATCACAAGGCCGAAATCGACAAATGGTGGCCGATCATCAAGGCGGCAAATATCAAAGCGGAGTGAGCGGGCGGGCGCTCTTGACCTCTCCTCATTGCGGGGAGAGGTCACAGGTTCAATAGCTGTCGCGCCACCACGAAAGCCAGGAAAAATCAGCCGGTTCCAGCGCCGCGCGCACAGGTCGTGCACGCCCATCACAAATCTGCATGCACTGCATCGCTGTTGTGCTCGCGTCAAGCAACGGGGCCAACGCGGCCGGGCGAGACGCTAACGTCGGGCTGGAACGACCAGCTCCCATGCGCCCCCGATGGTGGCCATACCGAGAAAATGCGCGCGTGCTGGCGCACGGGTCCTGGGGGATGGTCGATGGTGTTAGCATCTCCGGGTAGATGATGTGCGATCGCGATCCGCCCTGGGATTTCCAAAAACTTCGATTCGCGAACGGCTCGCTTCGCCGGGTTGGCTGGGTTGCTGAGAAACACTGGAGGCGCCGGCAGTATACTAACGCCGGGTCGGTGCGCAGCGCGTATGAATTGATTGACCCGTCGCTGCTGGCATATTGCACGTTTCAGGGGTGTGCACGGCGCCGAAAATCATCAAAAGCATACGGCAATGACGACACAAGGAACACGATGATGGTTGACGTGGGCGGTGAGACAGGCGGCCCGGCCCAAAGGCCTTACCTGCTGTTGCTCAGTCAGTGGAAAGTCCCATGCCGTCAGCACGAGAGGCACCTCGTCCCACACGTTGTCAGGAAGTGCGCAGCTGGACGCCGGGTGACGTGGTGCGCGCACCTTACCGCCGTTCCAGCGCGTTGGCCGTCGGGCACGTCAAATGCCATGCCACACCTGCAGTATCGTATTCGAGCTGAACCGCACCATCGACGGCCTGCTTCGCCATCGACTCCATGACCGTGGTGCCGAAACCCCGCCGATCCGGAGGTGTTACCGGCGGGCCATTGCGCTCGGTCCAGTTCATCTTGAAGAGACCGTTGGCACGCCAAGCGATGTTGACGTGGCCGGCATCCGTTGAGAGCGCGCCGTATTTGCTGGCATTGGTCGCAAGCTCGTGGAGGGCCATGCCGATGGCTTGGGCGGCCGCGCCGTTCAGGCGCAGCTTCGGGCCGTCCAAGCAGATTCTCTTATCGATAAGATCCGCAAAATGAGAGAGTTGGGCGCACACGAGGTCGTCCACGTCGACTCCCCTCCAACTCGTGCGGACCAGAAGGTCCTGATTGGCTGCGATCGCCTGAATGCGATCCGTGAACCGCTCGATAAAATGTTCAGGGTCACCCGCCGCGGTCTGGCGGGCAACGGCCTGCACGAGAGTGAGGATGTTCTTGCTGCGATGATTCATCTCGCGCATCAGAAGCTGAACCTGCTCCTCGGCACGCTTGCGCTTGGAAATATCCTGTATCACGGTGACAAAATGATCGACCGACCCGTCGTTCTGACGCACGGCGGTGCCGGTGATGTGGACCCAGACCGTCGTGCCGTCCTTGCGCACATAGCGTTTTTCACTTTCGAAGCTGTCGACCTTTCCACTCCGGATGTCCTCCGCAAAGGCGAACTCGAGATCGTCCGGATAAGTGATGTCCTGCACCGACTTGGAGACGAGTTCATCGGGCGGATAACCGACGATGCAGGCAAAAGTCTGATTGACCCGGAGCCATCTGAAGTCGGGGCTGAGATGGGCGATGCCCACTCCCGCATTTTCGAACGTCGCCCGGTATTGTCTTGCGCGGTCTGTGACATCCAGGCCAGGGACAAACACCGACATGACACGGCCTGTTTCGTCCTTGATCGGTACAAAAGCAATATCAGTGACGCGCACCGTGCCGTCCCAAAAAACGTAGCTAAGTTCGTCGCGAAATGGTGTACCCGCGGCGGCCCGTTCGAAGGCTTTGCGAATCCATTCCCGAGTTTCGGCCATGTACCACCAGCCGGCCTCCCAGAACAGTTTGCCGATGATGTCCGCGCGCACAAAGCCAAGGTCCTCGACGGCGGCGCGATTGGCATGAACGATTCTGCCTTCGATGCTGCAATGGCTGGCAAACAAGCCTTGCTCGTAAACCGCGATAAGTTCGTCTTGGGCTTGGCGTAGCTGGCGGTTTTTCTCATCGAGTTCGCGGCTTCGCTGTACCAGCTTCCGGTCAAATGCCGACGCAACCAGGGCCAGCAGCAGGATCACGAACGTAATTGTTGCGATTGCCAGTGCGAGGTCCCTTTGCGCCAGCGCAGGTTTTCCGTGGGCCCCGTCCATTGTCGGATCGGCAATAAATGTCGCCGCTGCAATTCCCGTATAATGCATGCCGGAGATTGCGGCTCCCATGATGATAGCAGACAGCAGCCGCTGCCGGCTTATGGTGGTTCTGAACGCCAGCCACAAAGCGACGTTAGACGCCCCGATCGCAATGAGAACTGACAGCGTGACGAGGATAGGGTCATAGCGGATACCAGCTGGCATGCGCATGGCCGCCATTCCGGTGTAATGCATCGAGACAACACCGATACCCACGAAAATACCGCTGAGTGCGAACTCGAGTTCGGTTACTCGACGGGTGCCGATCATAAAAAATCCGAACCCGGTGACGCCGATTGCGACGACGAGGGAAAGCAGCGTCAGACCGAGATCATAAGTGACGGGAATCGGCATAAGGAAGGCGAGCATTCCGATGAAATGCATCGACCAAATCCCGCCTCCCATTGCCGTTGCAGCCGTCGCAAGCCAGGCCAGCTGTGCCCACCGTCGCGAGCCGCTGACGCGGCCACCAAGGTCGAGTGCGGTGTAAGACGCAAGACACGCAACCGTTATCGAGAGTGCGACGAGGTAGGGATCGTAGGTGCCGACGATTCTCATTGGCTCAAACTATGCGTGTCTTGGAGCACGCTTCTGCCGGAGCTCAGTGGTGAGGCACTTAAATTCCCCGCAGAGGGAAAGCCAGGATGAGCATAGGACTGGACCATCGCTGATCCGGGCCGGGGCGATGCCGTTGAGGAGATGCGCCGACCGGGCACGCGGTCCATCCTGGGCAGACGGCGTATTCTCCGTGCCACTTTGAGGCCCGTCGACAACGCCCATCGCACTCAAAACAAGCAAGGCCACCAAACCTTCGGGTTTCCTGACGAAGCTCGGCCTGTGTCGCGCACTTTGGCGCGGCGGGAGCAAGCGCTACATCGTAGCCACTCAACCTTTCCGAATCTTCCGAATGCGCCCGATTCCGTGAACTCCCCTCGACGGTTCCTTTAAATCACCTTAACAGCTTACCCGAATATAACGGTTCGCTTTAAGTCAGGTTCCGCGCCCGCCTTCGCCCACCATCCCAGGATCGACTGGGTACCCCCCACCATGAGTGTCAAGCAATTCGGCATCGTCGTCTGACCGCCGGCTTTGCGGCCTGGCGGGCGCGCCGGCGCTCCCGCCCATCATTGCCCCGAAGGTGCGTGAGAACTTTCGCGCGCCGCGCTTTCCCGCCAATGGCGGTGACGATGTCACATTGGCCGCCGTTGGAGCTCTGCCCCGCGATGACAGCCTTCACGCCCCGCCTTTATGAGCTCATCGCCGGCTTGAATGTTGACCGGGCCCGCGCTCTTTACAGGTGCAGCTCGCCGGATCCGTCCTTGGCCAGCAGCTTGCCCAGCATGGCGCTGTTGCGCCGCCGCTCGTGCGCTCGCTGCCCGGCCGGCCCCCGGCGACGTCGCCCGCGTGCCTGTTGCGCTAGCGCCCTGGGTAGGTCCGCTAGGGAGCGTTCCATTGCGGAAAGGGGTCGCAATTGCATTCTTCGCACAAATTCGTCGCCACGTGTTCGAACTTGAATTTGTGGGAGAGCCCTTCGATCCTCTTCCCGCAACGGGAAGAGGATCGAAAGTCCCGTTCCCCTCACTCCTTCGCCAGGTAGAAATACCCCACCTTGTCATTGGCTGGCGAGCCAAACCACATGCGGCCCTGCTCATCCATGAAGAAGTCCCGCATGGAGTTTTCAGCGCGCAGATAGGGATATTCCACCACCTTGCCGGTATCGGGATCGAGGCGGCCGATGATATCCATGTATTCGGAGGAGTACCACACCGCACCGCCGCGATCGATGCCGAGCGCATAGGGCGTAGGTTGCGGGCCCGGGAGCTGGAACTCGGTGATGGCGCCGGTCTTGGGATCGAGCCGCCCGATCCTGCCGGCGTCGAACTCGCCGAACCACACGATGCCTTTGTCGTCGACCTGGATGCGACGCGGCCGGCCGTTTACGGTCGGCAGCGTGTATTTAGTTACCGCCAATGTCTTGGCATCGACCTTGCCGACCTTGCCGTTCGCCGTCAGCTCGGTGAACCAGGCATTGCCGTCCTGATCGAGCGCAATGCCGTAGCAGGTCGGCACCTCCGGGATGTGGGTGAACTTCTCGGTCTTGGGATCGAACACCGACAGCGCGCCGGTCGACCACACCATGCCGGTCTTGGGATCGATGCGGACGGTGTGCTTGCCAACCGTGTCCTGATATTCGGTGACTTGCTTGGTCTTCGGGTCCCAGCGGCCGAGCTTGTTGGAACCTTGCTCGGTGAGCCACACGCTGCCGTCCGGATGCGGGACCGCGGAGTGGATTGCGGCCGTTCCCACGTTCGGGACCGGGTATTCAGTCATCTCGCCGGTCACCGGATTGAGGTTCGCGATCTTGTTGGCGTCTCCGTAGTACGGCACCCAAAACGTGCCATCGTTGTCGGGATGGGCGCTCCAGGGCATCCGGTTGGGCCCGGGCGTGTCATACTCGACATAGACGATCTTCAGGCCTTGGTCGCTGATAGGGCGGACCTCGCTGCGGTATTGCGGCAAATCGGCCGGCGAGCTGGGCAGCTTGGAGTTCTCACCGAACATCTGGTTGAGGTAGGAGATGACGTTCTCTTCTTTCTCTTCACTGAAGCCGAACGTTGGTCTCATAATGAAGTAGCCCATGGCGTTCTTCATGTAGTTGACGCGGTCGCGCCAGGCGTCTTCGTCCCGCACCACCGCCGCCATCCGGCTCTCGAAACCGTGACAGGCCATGCAATGTGTGAACAGCTCCTCCTTGCCACGTGCTTCGGGCAGCAACTTCCTGCCCTGGTACATGGAGAGGTCGCTCCACTGCACCATGCCTTGCGCAAGGGCCAGGTCCTGCGTGAGGTTCTGCTCGGCGGTCACCGCGATATCCGATTTCGGATCGGCCTTGAAGCCGATGGCCCGCATCTGCAGGCGGTATTCGCCCGCCGGCAGATTTTCGACCCGATAGTGGCCGGCATTGTCGGACAACACGCTGACGGTGATCTTGGTCTTGAGATTGCGCGCCTGCACAAAGGCGCCGCGGAACGGCTTGCCGTCCGGTCCCGTGACGGTTCCGGTGATGGTCGCGGCATCCGCAGCCGACATCGCCGCAATGATAGAGCCGGCCCCGAGCATGAGACGCGTGGTGGCGCGCATCGACATTCCTCCTGGGTTGGAATTTGTTTGCACAGAGCTTAGTCCAATCCGACCGCAGGCGCCATCGGGCGGTGCGGGGCATTGTTCGGTTGCTTAACCTCCCGGTGTCATTGCAGGCTTGACAATCCGGTGTCCAACACCGGCGGTTGCTAGATCACCCGTCACGCCGGGCGATGACACCGCTGAGGCAGGTGAACCGGGTCGAAAGTGCTCTTTGAACGCCATCACCCGGGCCTGAGGTGAGCCGTCTCAACCACCTTTCGCCAGCTTTCAAGCTCGCTCCTGATCCGCACGGCGAACTCTTTGGGCGTGCTCTCGATCTCGTAGAAATCGAGCGCGTCGAGGCGCTCCTTTACGTCCGGCAGCCTGGTGATCCCGACAATGCTGCGATGAAGCAGGTTGACGATCTCCTCGGGCGTGCCGGCCGGGACCAGCACTCCGACCCACTGATCCCCGGCGAAGATCGGATAGCCGGCTTCTGCCGCGGTCGCAATGTCGGGCAGCTTCTGCGAGCGCTTTTTGCTCGACAGCACGAGCGCCCGCAAACTTCCCTCCTGGATATACGGCACACAGGGCGGCAGCGAGCTGACGCCGATCGGGGTGTGGCCGGCGACGATCGAGGCGACGGCCGGGCCCGCGCCACCGAAGGGAACGTGCACTATATCAAGACCGAGAGAAGCGCGGAATTGCTCGAATGTGAGGTGCGGCTGCACGCCGGCGCCCCCGGACGCGAACGTATATTGTCCTGGATGCGCCTTGATGAGGGCGACCAGTTCATCAAGGGTTCTCACCCCGAGCGACGGATGGACGACGATCGTGATCGCCGAGGCGATCGGAACCGCAACCGGCGCGAAGTCGGCGACCGGGTCGTAGGGAGCCTTGCCCTGAAAGGCAGGATTGGTGACGAAGCCGCTGACAGTGAAGAGGATCGTGTGCCCGTCCGGCGCCGCCCGCGCGGCCTGGGCAGCCGCGATGTTGCCGCCGCCGCCGGCAATGTTCTCCACATAGAATTGCTTTCCGAAAAGCTCGGAGAGCTTTAGCGCCGCAATCCGCCCGAATATGTCGGTTGGACCGCCCGGAGCGAACGCCACGATAATGCGGACCGGCCGCGTCGGATAGTCGAGCGCGAGCGCATGCTGGAAGGAGACAGGAGCGGCCGCAGCGGCCGCCGCGAGTTGCAGAAATCGACGGCGAGTTTGCATGCATTTCCTCCCGACGCATTCAAGCGACACAACCGGTGTGCGGCATCCAGGGCCGAGCCAGGAATGGGCGCAGCCGAACCGGGCCGACCACGAGACTGTCCGAAAGGCTACAAGTTCGGCGCCGGACCCGAAAGGGCTGTTGTGCGTTGACACCCCCAGCCATCGGCCTACATTAGCGGCGTTCCGAGGGGAGCTCCGGACAAGGAGCTGAGAGACCGCCGAAGCCGCAGTGGTGCGGCACCGCGGAGACCCTTTGAACCTGATCCGGGTCATGCCGGCGAAGGGACGGACCGTTTCCCTCCACGCACACGCCCGGAATGTAGGCTGCAGCCAGAGGGATACGTCCATGAACGTCCATGATCGCGAGATCGCCGCCCCAAAGGTCACCACCGGGCCAATCGCCGGATCGCGCAAGCTTTATGCTGTGCCCGAGGCGGCGCCCGATTTGCGCGTGCCGCTGCGGGAGATCGTGCTGACGGAAGCTGCCGCCGCGCCGCCGGTCCCGGTCTATGATACGTCCGGGCCTTATACCGACGACGATGTTGTGGTCGACGTGGAAGCTGGCCTCGAGCGCACCCGTATCGCGTGGGTGCGCGAACGCGGCGGCGTCGAGGAATATCAAGGCCGCTCGGTTCTGCCGGTGGACAATGGCAATGTCAGCGGCAAGCACCTCGCCCGCGCATTTCCGACCGGCCATCGGCCGTTGCGTGGCTTGGCGGGCCAACCCGTTACGCAATATGAGTGGGCGCGCGCCGGCATCGTGACCAAGGAAATGATCTACGTCGCCGAACGCGAAAATCTCGGACGCAAAGAGATGCTTGAGCGCGCGGAAGCCGCCCGCGCCGACGGCGAAAGCTTCGGTGCGTCAGTGCCGTTATTCGTCACGCCAGAGTTCGTGCGCAGCGAGGTGGCACGCGGGCGCGCCATCATCCCCTCCAACATCAACCACGCCGAGCTCGAGCCGATGGCGATCGGCCGCAACTTTCTCACCAAGATCAATGCCAATATCGGCAATTCCGCCGTGAGCTCGTCGGTCGAGGAGGAAGTGGACAAGATGGTGTGGGCGATCCGCTGGGGCGCCGACACTGTGATGGATCTCTCAACCGGCCGCAACATCCACAACACGAGGGAGTGGATCATCCGCAATTCGCCGGTACCGATCGGCACCGTGCCGATTTATCAGGCACTGGAAAAGGTCAACGGCGACCCGGTCAAGCTCGACTGGGAATGCTACAAGGACACTCTCATCGAGCAGTGCGAACAGGGCGTCGACTATTTCACGATCCACGCTGGAGTGCGGCTCGCCTATGTGCCGCTGACCGCCAACCGCGTCACCGGCATCGTCTCGCGCGGCGGCTCCATCATGGCGAAGTGGTGCCTCGCGCATCACCGCGAGAGCTTCCTCTACGAGCGCTTCGACGAGATCTGCGATGTGATGCGCAAATATGACGTTTCGTTCTCGCTCGGCGACGGGTTGCGGCCGGGCGCGATCGCGGACGCCAACGATCGCGCCCAATTCGCCGAACTGGAGACTTTGGGCGAACTCACCCGGATCGCCTGGGCCAAGGGCTGCCAGGTCATGATCGAAGGCCCCGGCCATGTGCCGATGCACAAGATCAAGATCAACATGGATAAACAGCTCAAAGAGTGCGGCGAGGCGCCGTTCTACACACTGGGCCCGCTGACGACCGACATCGCGCCGGGATACGACCACATCACATCGGGCATCGGCGCCGCCATGATTGGCTGGTTCGGCTGCGCCATGCTGTGCTACGTGACCCCGAAGGAGCACCTCGGCCTGCCCGACCGCGACGACGTCAAACAAGGGGTCATCGCCTACAAGATCGCGGCCCACGCGGCCGACCTTGCCAAGGGCCACCCAGCGGCGCAACTGCGCGACGATGCGTTGAGCCGGGCGCGGTTCGAGTTCCGCTGGGTCGACCAGTTCAACCTGTCGTTAGACCCGGACACAGCGCGGGAATACCACGACGAGACGCTGCCTAAGGAAGCTCACAAGGTGGCGCACTTCTGCTCCATGTGCGGGCCGAAATTCTGCTCGATGAAGATCACCCAGGACGTAAGGGATTACGCAGCAACGCTGAATGACCGGGCCGGAGTTGGCGCGAGCGCCGACGCGGCGCAAGCCGGCATGGCGGAAATGGCGAAGAAGTTCCGCGACATGGGGAGCGAGGTGTACATCGATGCGGAGGCCGTAAGGGCGAGTAATACGGCGTTATAGTCCAGGCGGGCAGGGCGGGTTAGCCGAAGGC
>JASHRR010001359.1 GCA_030037185.1 Xanthobacteraceae bacterium
GGCGGATTGATCCCGATGTCGCCGTCCTCGCGACGATTGCGCCGACCGCCGCGGCGGCCGCGGCGCCGTCGCCGGCGGCCGTCGCCATTGGCGTGATCGGGCCGAACGATGCCGGCCGCCTCCAACTCCTCGTCGCCGAGAGCGGGCTCCATGTCGCCGCCCGCTGCCTCCTCGACGGCAACGCTCTCCTCGCCTGCGGCAGGCATGTCGGACGGCAGTTGGTCGCCTGAGGGCTCGGCTCGCGCGGCTTCGCCTTCCATCGCCCCTGCCATTCCGGGGGCTTCCTCGCGGGTCTCGCCACGGCGGCCGCGCCGCCGCCGGCGGCGGCGCCGCCGGCCGCCCGCTTCACCCCCCTCGGCGGTTTCGGCAGGTTCTCCCGGTTCCGCGAGGTCGGCCTCGCCGATCTCCTCCTCCTCGCCCTCTTCGGAGTCGACCTCCTCGATCGGTTGCTCGAACTCTTTGCTCTCCTCGACGGCGATTGGGATGGCGGTCGCCTGCACGGCAAGGGCACGTGCTTGCTCAAGGGTGTGCACCTGCTCGCCCTTCTCGATGACGAACGGCAATTGGCCGCTGATCGCGTCATCGGCCACGATCGTTATGGCGATCTGGAAGCGGTGCTCCAGCTCGTAAAGATGGGTGCGTTTGTGATTAAGCACGTAGAGCGCGATCTGGGAGCGGGTACGGCCGACCACATTGTGCGTAGCCCCGCGCTGGAGCGCTTCCTCGATCATGCGCAGGAGCTGCAGTGCCACCGACGATACCGAGCGTACATGGCCGGTCCCGCCGCAATGCGGACATTTGTCGGTCGAGCTTTCCAACATACTGGTGCGGATACGCTGGCGCGACATTTCCAGCAGGCCGAAGTGAGAAATACGGCCGACCTGGATGCGGGCGCGATCGTTCTTCAGGCAATCCTTAAGCCGGCGCTCGACCGCCCGGTTGTTGCGCTTTTCATCCATATCGATGAAATCGATGACGATCAGCCCCGCGAGGTCGCGCAGACGCAGCTGGCGGGCAATCTCCTCGGAGGCTTCGAGGTTGGTTTTGAGCGCCGTGTCCTCGATGTGGTGCTCCCGGGTTGCGCGCCCCGAATTGACGTCGATCGCCACCAGCGCCTCGGTCTGATTGAGCACGATGTAGCCGCCGGACCGCAATTGTACGACCGGCGAGAACATGGCGTCGAGCTGGCTCTCGATCCCGAATTTCGCGAAAACCGGCTGGCTGTCGTGGTAGGGCCTCACGTTCTTGGCGTGGCTCGGCATTAGCATGCGCATGAATTCCCGCGCATCGCGATAGGCGTCATCGCCTGCCACCACGACCTCGTCGATATCCTTGTTGTAAAGGTCGCGGATCGACCGCTTGACCAGCGAGCCCTCTTCATAGACGAGAGTCGGCGCGGTTGATTTCAGGGTGAGATCGCGCACCGTCTCCCAGGCGCGCAGCAGATATTCGAAATCGCGTTTGATCTCCGTCTTGGTGCGCGATGCGCCAGCCGTGCGCAGGATAATGCCCATACCCTCGGGCACCTCAAGTTCCTGGGCGATGTCCTTCAGTCGCCGGCGATCTATCACATTGGTGATCTTGCGGCTGATGCCGCCGCCACGGGCAGTGTTCGGCATCAGCACCGAGTAGCGCCCAGCGAGCGAAAGATAGGTTGTCAGCGCCGCGCCCTTAGTTCCCCGCTCCTCTTTGACCACCTGCACCAGCATGATCTGCCGACGCTTGATCACTTCCTGGATCTTGTACTGGCGACGGGGACGCGGCGCACGGTCCGGCACTTCCTCCATCGCATCATCCCCGCCAACCGATTCGACGATTTCCTCGTCTTCGCCCTCGGCGAGTTCGCTTCGGCTGTTGGCCTCCTCGTCGCGCGCTTCCTCGGCCGCTTCCAGGTCGGCGCCAGCAATTTCGCTGCCCTCGTGGTGCCCTGCATGGGCGGCCGATTCAATGGTGTGGAGTAGCGATTCGTCACGCTCCTCGTCATGTCCCGAAACGGCCTCATGGCCGCTCAGTTCGATCGCTTCGACCTCCGGGAGGTCTTGTTCGTCAGGCGAGCCGGCGTCCGCGCGTGCGCCGCCGCGCTCGCTGTCAGTTGCCTCACCAACTCGCTCGTCCTCGCGCCGCCTGCCGGTCGCGCGTTCGCTTTCGTCCCGTTCGGTTTGGACATCGGATAAAACGCCCGCGGATTCGCCTGGGGTTGCCTCCAGGTCGCGTTGCGTGAGGTCATCAGCGATCGGCTCGCTCACGACCTTTTCCGAATGGCGCTCAGCGGCCTGGCGTTGCGCCGGGTGGCGCCGTATGCTGGCGCGGCGGTCGGCTTCGGCCTCCGCATCGCGGTGGGCGCGCTCCTCCTCGGCGATCAGCGCCTGCCGGTCGGCGACGGGAATCTGGTAATAGTCCGGGTGGATTTCGCTGAATGCCAGAAAGCCGTGGCGGTTGCCCCCATAGTCTATGAAGGCTGCCTGCAGCGACGGCTCAACCCGCGTCACCTTAGCAAGGTAGATATTGCCTCGCAGTTGGCGGCGGCTTGCCGACTCGAAATCGAATTCCTCAACGCGGTTGCCGCGTACCACGACCACCCGGGTCTCTTCCGGATGGGTCGCATCGATAAGCATCTTGTTGGCCATTGGGGTGTGTCTCGTGGCGGCGCGCGGCATAACGAGCTCCCGCCGTCCATGAACTTCGGTCCATGCACTGGCGGGGTGCAACGCAATGCGCGGCGCGCCTCTTGTGTTGGAAGATCGGCGCATGCCGCGCACGAACGGACAGGCGAAAGCCTCCTGCGGCCTTGCGGTCAAACGAGGTGCCTTCGTTGCCAATGATCGCCGGCATGGCGCATTCGATCCTTAAAAGCGGAGCGGCAACGCGCAACAGGCGTCACCTTCGGATATCGGCCTGAAGATCCGGGTGGAGG
>JASHRR010001360.1 GCA_030037185.1 Xanthobacteraceae bacterium
ATCTCGGTTTCTGGGGCGTTTCTCGAGCACGGCGAGATCGTCTCCATCCGCGGACGCGATCCGGAGGACAGCGAGCGCTTCAGAGCGCGGTCGGGCGACCTAACCAAGGGCAAACCGGTGATCGTGCTTATCAATGGCGGATCGGCGTCGGCGTCCGAGATCGTCGCCGGCGCCCTGCAGGATCACCGCCGCGCGACGCTGGTCGGCACCCGCACGTTCGGCAAGGGTTCAGTGCAGACCATCATTCCGCTCGGCTCCGGCAACGGAGCTTTGCGGCTCACCACCGCGCGGTACTTCACGCCCTCGGGCCGCTCAATCCAGGCCAAGGGCATTTCGCCGGACATAGAGGTGGTCCAGGACGTTCCCGACGACGTTAAGGCGCGCATGGCCGAGATCGAGGGGGAATCCTCCTTGCGCGGCCACCTGAAGGGAGAAGGCGTCGAGGAAGCCGGGTCCCAGTCCTACGTTCCGACGGACGAGAAGGACGACAAAGCCCTCGCAACGGCACTGGAACTGCTGCGCGGAACCAAGACTAACCCGGCATTTCCGCCCAATCCTAAGTCGGCGCGTCTACCTAACTGACCGGATGAATCAAGGTCAGACGAGTTGCCGTTTGTGCCAGCGGCTCTTCGGAGCGGGCAATGCCGACGGAATCAATGCCAAGTACTGCGAGCTTCTCCGCCGCGCGGAGGGCGGAACTGATTAACGGCGAGCGAGGAAGCGCGTTCTCTCGTCAACGGAGTTGCAGTGGTCGATTTCGCAACTTACGAACAGTTAACAAGCGGAGAAACTTGCCCCGAGTCATGGTGATCCTAAAGGGACACCGAAAATGCCTCGCCTTTTCCCGGCGCCATGGCGGGTAGAGAAAATTCCCGGCGGCTACGTCGTGCGCGACGCGACCGGCCAAACTCTTGCCTATGTGTCGAGCCGAGCTACGGAGGCTGAGGCCATGCAGGCTAAGGTCCTGACGGAGGGCGAGGCCCGCCTGATCGCCGATTGCATCGCCCAGCTTCCGCAGTTGTTGGGCCACAGATAATCGTCGTCCATGCGCTGATCCGGCGCTGCTTTCCCTCGACGGCGCCTGGCCGGCTGGTCCTCAGCAATCGTGCCGCAGCTGTTGTGGTCCGGAGCTCTGCCGCGGCGGTAGAAGTCTGACAGTTCCGGGAGAGTGGGCCTCAAGCACGCCATCGGTGAAACGTCCATTCATCAACCGAGGAGCATTATGGAAATTCCATCGATGGCCCGTGTGAGAGGTTGAGCCCCGCGTGGGCGCTGCCGTCATCGCCAGGCTGCCCGCAGCGACGCGGCTCTATCGGGTCGTTGCTGTCGACAGACCCTTGTAGACAAACTTCTGGACGCGATAGCCCTGCGATTCGCCGGTGACGAGGTTCCCGTCCGGATCGACACCTAAGCTGTGCAGATGGAAGAACTCGCCGGCCTTGCGCCCTGGGCCGCCGATGTGCCCGATCTCTGCAAGCGACGTTCGATCCAGGATTGCGATGCGTTCGTTCGATCCGTCCGCGACATAGACGAAACGCTGCTGCGGATCGGTCGACAGGGCAACACCGAATGCCGTTCCAGTCCCCTTTGAGTCGCGTTTGACGAATCCTTCTTTCAAAAAGGCGCCGTCGAGGCGGAACGATTGCACGCGGTTGTTGGCACGATCGGCTACATAAACGACTCCATCATTGGAGACCGCAATGCCGTGCGGCGTGTTGAACTGCTGCGGCCCAGCACCGGTGACCAGGCGCGCCTTTGAGGCATTGTCATCAGGTTTGTTGCCGTAGGCGCCCCAGTGCCGCTTATATGCGCCAGTCTCGGCATCAAATACAATCACGCGCCGATTGCCGTAACCATCAGCAACAAACACTTCATTGGTCTTTGCATACACCGCGACGGCCGCAGGCCGGCTTAGATGTTCGGTATTGTTGCTGTCGGCGGCGACACCGCCTTTGCCGATCTGCAGTAGAAATTTTCCTTCTTTGGTGAATTTCAGGATCTGCCCATCGCCATCGCCGTTGCCGGTGAGCCAAACGTTGTCGTTGGCATCGACCGCAATGCCGTGCTCGCCGGTGCCGGGACGCCCATCGCCGTTCAGGCGCCGTTGCGTCGTGCAGGACGCGCACTCGGCGAATGCCGAATGTAGTCCTCCGCGATTGAACCATTGGTACGGGCCTCCCCTGATCGGGCCACCCCAGCCCTGGACGTAGCGACCCGTCGGCGTGAATTGAAGAACGGGCGGTGCCGGTACGTAGCCATTCTCCGTCGCGTTACCTTCTTCTAGCGTGTGCGGACGATGAAATACCCAGATATTGCCGTGGGAATCCGCGGTCGCTCCGCCGACACCGCCGAGCAGCATATGATCCGGCATGGTCGGAAAATGGCTATCCACTTCGAAAACCGGAAGCACCGTATTTGGCTTCTGCTCCTGAGCGGTGGCGGTTCGCCCGCCAAAGCAGCCGACTGCGAGAGCGGCCAATGCTATGCTGGTGACAGGGCGCCTATTCATGTCACAGGTCCTCCTTCAACGCGTGGATCGTACATCTTAATGCCGTGCCCACAAAGGCGGGCCCGCCTGCTTCTCACTCGCGGCCGGGCGGTTGTGCATCGTCGCCACCCCTTCACGATTGGCTTGAAGGACCCTATCGGGGCGATGTTTGGCCTGTCCGGGTCAAGGTCGATCCCGCCGGCAAAAGCAACACCGCGGGGCGTCGCGATCCCCACCGAGGCCAAAGCCGAGCCTTCGCACGGGTGCCGGCTTGTTGCCGTCCTCGGTTCAATACGGTTGAGGGTAGAGCACAGGATGGACACGCAGTTTCTGATGGCAGGAGCATCGAGCCAGGGCCGGCGCTTGCTGTTGAGCCAACATCAGCAAACCGAGTACGTCCACTGCGACAAACATGCGGTCCCGCAGGGCCTCCACGCATTCTTCGCTCTTTCCTCCATGACATAGTGAGGGCACCTCGATCATACGCCCCGGGCACGTGAAGCTAGGCGCAGTGACAGGCGCCGCAACGAAATCTTTCGCCGGTCACTTCCAGCAGTGTTATGATCGGTCAGCGAAACGAGGTGCGTCCAATGTCGGAAGCTTGGCGGCGGCTGAAACAGTGGCCGGAACTCGTGCTCGAGCGAATCGAGGGCGCGGGCGTCGCCCGGATTATCTTGAATCGGCCCGACAAGCGCAATTGCCTCAACGCACCCCTTGTGACCGCCTTTTTCGAGGCCCTCGACGTCGTTAGGTCCGACCGCGAGCTCAAGGTGCTGATCACCAAAGGTGCCGGCCCGGCTTACAGCTCCGGTCTCGACCTCCATTTCCTGCGTACGATGAATTCAGGTCCACCGCATGACTGGGACCGGCCATCGCTGACGATTCAGCTCGCCGAGACGCTTCGCGTGTTTCCGCGTGTCACCATCGCCCAGGTCCACGGCTATTGCCTCGGCGGCGCGCTCGGCATCATGAACATGCACGACATCGTCATTGCGGCGCAGGACGCACAGCTCGGCATGCCACAGATCCTGCGCGGCAGCTTCGGCCAGCTCGTCACCAGCACACTGCTCAACGGCCGTATCCCGATCAAGAAGGTGACCTGGATGCAGCTCGTCGGCCGCAATATTTCGGGTGCCGAGGCGGACCGTCTTGGCATCGTTTCGCACAGCGTGCCCGCGTCAGAGCTTGAGGCGGTGACGAGTGGGATTGCCCGCGAGATCGCTTCGCGGCACCTCGCTCCGTTGGAGCACGCCAAGATCGCGGTTCAGGTGGGACGCGACCTGTCCTTGTCACAAGCCATTCAACTCGATCAGCTCGTCGGCGCCCGGCTGCGGCAAAGCATGGATCCGACCGCAGATGTCGAGGCCTACCTCGATTCACAGAAGGGCGGCCCCAACCTCCAATACAAGCGGCCCGATGTTTGAGAAGGTGAGAAGGTGGTGGCCTGTCAGTTGCGGTCGGAAGCTAAGCCATTGGCACTGCAGTGATTAAATACAAACCCGCATCCCCAAGGCCGCAACGAGATTGTGTTGTGTTCTAGGTTTAGTGGCATCCCTGAAACAGGCGATGGGGGTTAGGCTGAAGAAAGCAGACAAGCCTGTGCGGGGACGTCGATCCCGCGAATCCCCATCAAGCGCTGTGCGCGCAGCGAGCGCTTAACATAAAATCCCGAGCAGGTTCGGCACAATCAACGGACCACAACCAGTTCGCCCGTTAAGTTGGCCAACGGCGCAGCGCAGCTTGGTCGCCCAGTGTAAGGGTCCACCGCGGCTGGGACGTGAGCAGATCGACGACATTGGGCTGGACCCGTGGGGCAGCTATGCGGAATATCCATGCGACACCGACTGAGGTCAGCCACCCAGCACGGGAAGCGAGCCTGCGCCGCTGTTTCGGCCGTGCCCATCGATGAGGACCAGTTCCTAGGCTCTCCTCACCTGCGCGTTAAAACCACCCGTGGGAAAGTGTTCAGTGTTCTCCTCGCACAGATTGCCGGACCGCTTGTTGTGAACTGGATTTACTTTTACGCAGAAACTCCCAAGTGCAGCCTGCAGTGAAGTCTGTCGCCGAACGCCAAGTCGGATGTCGCGCGGACCACGCCGCCGCCGTGCGACTGCAACATCAAGCAATCTCTGCACCCTCGATGGTCGGCTCGCCGCCAACGGGAGTTGCGGGCTCGCGGCGCGACTTCGCAGAACATGTTCATGTGTTTCGGGAAGGGGATGAGGCTCGACGCATTTATCAACTGGTCGATGGCGCCGTCATGCTTTACAAGCTCTTGCCGGATGGGCGCCGCCAAATCGTGGAGTTGATCGGCGCGGGCGGTGTATTCGGCATTTCATCCCTGCCAATCTATGAGTGTTCGGCTGAAACTCTCCTTGCCACTCGGGCGATCTCGCATGACTATGCCGCGGTGCAGCAATCGCGGGAGCTTTACAGCCGCCTGAACGCTCAGCTCCACGCTCAATTCTGCGCCATGCACGATCATGCCGTGCTGTTGGGGCGAAAATCCGCGCTTGAACGGATTGCGAGCTTTGTTATGCATTGCTTGCCCGGGCGCGGCGGTTTCAATTGCCCAGGGCCCCGGGGTAATGATGATTCAGCCGATATCCACTTTGGCATGACGCGCCAGGAAATTGCCGATTTCCTTGGTCTGACCATCGAGACAGTGTCGCGCTCATTTTCCGAATTGCAGCGGCGCGGCGTCGTGATGATCGACAGGCGGGAGCACCTGCACGTCAGCAACGTCTGCAAGATGTGTCGGCTGACCGGCACTCACTGAACTCAGGGCGTGTTAACAATTTAACATACTCGTCGAGTTGATGGACCGGCTGGATTGAGGTCAAGGAGCCGAGCCTCTCGATCGTCAATCCTTAAATCTTCACCTCGTTCGAAGCCGGGCGGAAAAGATTCTCGACCACAACATTCCTTGAGGCTGCGGCGCCGGCCGCCCTGTTGATCAACATCAAGGACGCAGTTCGCGATTGCGGACCTAACTAGGCCATGAGCGAAAATCTCACATCCGCGAACGAGGTCATTTGTCCGGTCTGCGGGCGGCCGATGATTTTGTTGCACACGATCAGGCACGCCTCTGCCGAGAGCCTGAACGTCTTCAAATGCAAGCCGTGCGGGTTTTCAACGACCGAGCCTGTGAGTTGGACAACCCCAGCGTCGGCGCAGAACGGTGGCGCTACGACGGCCGCCCGCCGATCGGGCGGAAGTCCGC
>JASHRR010000150.1 GCA_030037185.1 Xanthobacteraceae bacterium
TTCAATGGCTGGCGCGGGTCGGTTGTCGATCCAAAGATTTTGCAATGGCGTTGAAAGCGGTGAACTGCTGTTCAATCGAGCTCGCTAATTCGGCCGGCGTGCCTGGACTGACGATTTGCCCTGTCGCGGCGATCTTCCCCGCCAGGGCGGGGTCGGCAACAACAGCTCGCACATCCCCGGCAATTCGCTCGCGCAGCTCAGCCGGCATTCCGGCAGTCGCGAACAGGCCGACCAGGCCATCAAACTGCAATGCCGGGTAACCGGCCTCAACAACGGTGGGAACTTCAGGGACGACCGTCGCACGCTCGCGATTGGTCAATGCAAGAATCTTGATCTTGCCGCCGGTGACCTGCGGCAGCACCGTCGCCAGCGCCGACAAGAACACCTCGATCCGTCCTTCGCTCAAATCGCTTATCGCGAGGACGCTTTCACGATAGGGGACTCTCACCATGCTCAGGCCGGCGCTCTTGAGAAAACCCGAGAAGACCAGGTCGGTCGCGCCGGTAATGCTGGCCCAATGATAGCGGCCGGGTTGCAAGCGAACGAACGCCATAAGCTCTGCCAGGGAGTTGACATTCAACGATGTCGGAACCGTGATGGCGATAAGCGTATTTGTCACCCGTGCGATCGGTACCAACTGGCTTAGATTGTAGGGCAGCTTTTCGTGCAGAAATGGATATGCGGTAAAGCTGCCGGCTGGCGTGAACAGCAGCACGTGATCGTCGGACCCGCTGAGAAAAGCTGTGAGTCCGACGATTCCGTCGGCGCCAGGACGATTTTCCACGACAACCGCTTGGCCCCAGCGTCTCGACAGCTGATCCGCCAGCAGCCGCGCGGTCACATCCGACCCACTGGCAGGTCCGAGTGGCACGACCAACTTCACGATGCGCTGCGGCCAGACTTCGGCCGCACGCACCAGCGCTGAAAGTGAAAACGCCGATAGCAAAATGATTGCCGCGAAAAACGCCGACCTCGTCCTATTTTTCATGGCTGCCTCGCGGTAGGAATAGCTATTGTAACGGCGAGAGTTGGCACTGGAAAGCGTCTGCCGAAGCCAAAGTTTCCGCGGGGCGCTGCCCCTAAAGCATGGCGCTCCTAGGCCGGCGCATTCGATCAAAATCCGGTCGATCAAGCGCCGCGGTCTCGCCAATGCCGAACCGAGCCAGCGCTGCGGCGAGCGCCGGCGGCGGCTCCAACCCGGAGGTAAAGATGACGCGCGCTATGCCGCTGGCGGCGTTGGCCGTCGGCGGCCCGATCAGGTCGATCATCCGACGCGCGATTGCCGGCGCCGGGTCCACCCAATCGACCGGCCACGGCGCAAGCTGAACCAGTCGATCGATCAGAAGCGGATAGTGGGTGCAGGCGAGCACAATCGTGTCGGTTCGGCGCCCCTCGTTTGCCACGAAGCAAGGCGCGATCTCCCGCGCGACGGCGTCGTCGTCGATTGCCTCACCGCGCAGTGCCCTCTCGGCAAAGCCCGCCAGATGCACGGCGCCGACCAGCGTAACGTCGCAGCCTTGGCCGAAATCGCGGATCAGGCCGCGGGTGTATTCGCGCTGCACCGTCGCCTCGGTGCCGAGCACCGACACCAATCGCGACCGCGACGCCAAGCAGGCCGGCTTGACGGCCGGCACCGTCCCGACGAATGGCACGGCAAAGCGCGCCCGCAGATTCGGCAGCACGAGGGTGGAGGCCGTGTTGCAGGCAATCGCCACGAGATCGGGCGCATAGGTCGCAATCGACTCCTCCATCAGCGGCACGACGCGGCCGACCAGTTCCTGCTCGCTGCGCTGCGCGTAAGGAAAGAACGCGTCGTCGGCGATATACACATAGCACGCATCCGGCCGGGCCTTTACGATCTCGCGAAAAACCGTGAGGCCGCCGACGCCGGAGTCGAAAATCAGGATGGTGGGCCTATGATTCATGGGCGGCTGCGAGAAGCGTTGGTCGAAGGCAAGCTCGACACTTCGACCAAGTATAGAGGTATCAGGGAATTGGCGGGAGATGACGTGCGGCCGCTCACGTGTGAGACCACTGGTTTGCGGGGCATGGAAGTCATTTCGACGCCGCGGCAACATGCCACGCACGGGACGGGCGGCAAGGCCCGGATCAACTTATGGGTGCACGCCATAAAGGCTGCGGCTACTGTCCGAATTCGACGAGAGGAACACGGAAGTCGGTAATTGCCGGACTGCGCTGTGGGCGGCGTTGGCGGCATTCGCGGGAAGGCCCAGCATACATAAATTGTCGGTGGTGCATCATCGGCGCCATGTCAATGGGAGGAACCGGGGATTTAGCGACCAGTGCATCCGAACCTCCAGTTACAGCCCTGCTCGAATCGTTGAACGCGTCAGGCGCAGGGTTTACGCAAGTCGCGCTTCCACGGAATAGCCTCCAATCAAGCCCCGGTCGGCTGACCCGAGCAGCCCGGAGCTTTGTGCCAGCTGCCCCAAAAAAGCCGGACTCGCAGACCGGCCGGTCGCTCGACGCTGCGCCGCCAGTACGGGTCAAGCCCCCCGGGGCGGGGTAAGAGAAGGATCGACGCCGCATCCCCAGCGCGGCTGATTCATTTGCCGCGCCTCGCGCAGGCCTCAATCAGGGACGCAGGGGTGAGGACTGGGCCGGATCCAACAGGTCGCCGGTTCTCTTTCGCCGGAGACAAGGTCCGCGCAATCGGTCGTGCAGCCCTCCTGCAGGCTCAACCCGCATCGCTCTCAGCCGAACACCCGTGCAAAGATCGTATCGACCTCCCTAAGATGATATCCGAGGTCGAAATTTGCCGCCATCTCGGCTGCCGACAGGTGTTTGCGCACGTCCGGATCGGCCATCAGCAGCTCCTGGAAATCCGCGCCCTCCCGCCAAACCTTCATGGCGTTGCGCTGGACCAGGCGGTAGGCTTCCTCGCGCGGCACACCTTTTTGCGTGAGGGCGAGCAGCACGCGCTGGGAATGCACGAGCCCGCCGAGGCGGTCGAGATTCCGGCGCATGTTCTCGGGATAAACCACGAGGCGGTCGATCAACCGGGCGAGCCGATCGAGGGCGAAGTCGAGCGTCACGGTGGCGTCGGGGCCAATCATGCGCTCGACCGAGGAATGCGAGATGTCGCGCTCATGCCACAGTATGACATTCTCCAGTGCCGGCGTCACATAGGCCCGCACCATCCTAGCAAGGCCGGTGAGGTTTTCCGACAACACCGGGTTGCGCTTGTGGGGCATCGCCGAGGAGCCCTTCTGGCCGGGGGAGAAATACTCCTCCGCCTCCAGCACTTCGGTGCGCTGCAGATGGCGGATTTCGGTTGCCAGCCGCTCCATCGACGCGGCGATGACGGCAAGCGTTGCGAAATACATGGCGTGGCGATCGCGCGGGATCACCTGGGTCGAAATCGGCTCGACCGCGAGCCCCATGGCGTTGGCCACATGCGCCTCGACGGCCGGCGCGACTTGTGCGAACGTGCCGACAGCGCCCGAGATCGCGCAGGTCGCAACCTCGCGGCGCGCCGCCACCAGCCGCTCTCGGCCACGGGCAAATTCCGCATACGCGTAGGCGAGCTTGAGCCCGAATGTGGTTGGCTCAGCATGAATCCCGTGCGAGCGCCCGACCACGGGGGTCATCTTGTATTCGAAAGCGCGCCGCTTGAGCGCTGCCAGCACTTTGTCGATATCGGCGATGAGCAGGTCGGCAGCGCGCGTCAGCTGCACGTTGAGGCAGGTATCGAGCACGTCGGACGAGGTCATGCCCTGGTGAACGAAGCGCGCTTGCGGCCCGACGATTTCGGCGAGGTGAGTGAGGAACGCCACAACGTCATGCTTGATCTCGCGCTCGATCTCGTCGATGCGGGCGATATCGAAGGTCGCGTCCTTACCCCTGGCCCAGATCGCCTTGGCGGCCTCCTTTGGCACGACGCCCAGCTCCGCGAGTGCGTCGGCCGCATGGGCTTCGATTTCGAACCAAATACGATAGCGCGTCTGCGGTTCCCAGATCGCGGCCATCTCGGGGCGGGTATAACGGGGGATCATGAGCGGGCTCTATCAGACCATTGAACGCGCCGCAATCAGTCGAACCTGCAACCGACCACCGCGGCCTCGCGGCGGCACGATCGCGGGGCGACAGCCGGCGGCGCCTCGTGTCGATTGACGGCTAGATCACGGCTAGATCGGGCGAACCGGCCCGGCCGCAAAGGCGGCGATCGCAGGCGGGCGTCGAGGCGATCGACCGGGCGATCGCGGACGCCGCGCCCGGAACAGGGCGTATCGAGGTCGCCCGCGTGGACGCATGGCCGCGGCAGACACCGCCCGTCAAGGCATCGGCGCGAGCAGGACTCGACCGCGGGATACAGCTATCCGGATTTGTACAATCGGATGGTCGAACGCGGTTGCAGCGAAGCATCCCTCCCGCCGCGACAAGCGCACGACAAATCCGATGGTCCTGACGGTGAGCCGATCGGCATCGATTCAGTCCTGAAAGGCGGCGGCTCGCACTGCAGCTGATCGCTTTGTAACGGCATGCGTTCCTGTAGGCGGCCGGACAGAGCTTGTGCCTAACACGCCGGTTGACTGAGGGGCAGGGATTGGTCGATACGCTTCGTTCGGTGTCCGAGCAAACTTTCCAGGCTTTACCACTGCGTTTATGCACCTCACCATCACCTGGTGATCTCTACCACGTATCGGCGAAAGTGCATTAAAGGTGGCGCCCTTCACCGCCAGCCAAATGCCAATGCGCTCTGGTCGCCTGGCCGACAAAGTCAGGTAGCTGCATGCGAAGCTCTCAAACCGAGGGAGGCTCCCATTCACGGCAAGGTCATCGTCATCACCGGCGCCACCTCCGGCATCGGACAGATTGCCGCGACCCGGCTGGCCGCGCTCGGGGCGCGCATCGTCCTGGTGGCGCGTGACCGCGGGCGTGCGGATTTCACCCTCGCGGCGCTGCGCAAGGCCGGACCCGACCTCGCCCATCACGCCCATATCGCCGATCTGTCGATCCTGGCCGAAATGAAACGGGTGGGTCGGCAGATTGCCGCCGCCGAGCCGCGCATCGACGTGCTGATCAACAATGCCGGCAACGTATTCCCGACCCGGCAGGTGACCGCAGAAGGGCTCGAACGCACGTTCGCCACCAATCATATGGCGTATTTCGTGTTGACCCACGAGCTTCGCCAGTCCCTGATTGCATCCGCACCGGCCCGTGTCGTCAACACCGCCTCGAGGGCCCATGTGGGCCACTCGCTCGATTTCGACGACCTGCAGCTCGCCAGGCGCTACAGCTTTGGCACGGCCTATGGCCGCTCCAAGCTCGCCAACATTCTGTTCACCCGCGAACTCGCACGCCGCCTCGCGGGCACCGGCGTGACCGCGAACTGCCTTCATCCGGGATTCGTGGCGACCGGTCTCGGCCAGCGAGCGGGAGGCGTTTTTGGCCGTGTCGTTCGCGCCGCCATGCTGTTTGCGGGCCCGCCGGAACCCGGGGCGCAGACCATCGTACATCTCGCCAGCTCGCCCGATGTTGCCGCTGTCACTGGCGGGTATTTCATACCGGTCGGCCGGCAAGCGGAGCCGTCCCCCGCCGCCCGAGCCGATCAGGCGGCGCGGCGGCTGTGGGATGAGAGCGCACGGATTGCGGGCTTGGAGTAAAAAGCGTGGTCGTTGGCCTGCACCTACGCCGCCTCCCCTCTCGCCAGCGCTGCCGCATGACGTATCGCCGCGATATTCGCCCGGTAGGCGCTCGGGCCGCCGGCGAAAACCGCGGAGCCCGCGATCAGCACGTTGGCACCGGCCCGTGCCACCGCGGGGGCAGTTTCGGGCGTAACGCCGCCGTCGACCTCGATATCGATCGGCCTCCCCGCGGCCATAGCTCGCAAGCGGGAAATTTTGTCAATGACCGCCGGGATGAATTTCTGGCCGCCAAACCCCGGATTGACCGACATGACCAGGATGAGATCGACGAGCTCGATGACATATTCGACGCTCGTTGCCGGGGTGCCCGGATTGAGCGAGACGCCCGCCTTCTTGCCCAGGGCACGGATCGCCTGCAGCGAACGATGGATATGGGGTCCGGCCTCCACATGCACCGTGATGTGGTCGGCACCCGCCTTGGCGAAGGCTTCGAGATAAGGATCGCATGGTGCGATCATCAGATGCACGTCGAGCGGCTTATGGGTGTGCGGTCTCAACGCCCTCACCATGTCGGGCCCGACGGTGATGTTTGGCACGAAATGCCCATCCATGACGTCGACATGGATCCAATCAGCGCCGGCTTTGTCGACGGCGTGCACCTCTTCGCCGAACTTGGCGAAATCGGCGGCCAGGATCGATGGGACGACGGTGAGTTCGCGGTGCATCGGTATCTCCGCTCGGAAACGCCCCTCGTAGCGCAATTCCATGAAATCGCTCCACTATAGCGGATTTCCATCGCTTCGAACCAGGCATCCGGCCGTCGTACCCTTAGCCTGTCCCGCTCGACCCGTGAGAGCTTAAGGCCACGACCATCGCCGGATGATTGAACATGACCGGAACCGCCGTCGTCGAAGCCACGTCAATCGAACGCCGTCGATGGCTTAAGGTTCGCCCGCACGACGCCGGCGATGATCGGCTGGGCAGATCGGATCGGCGTTGTTGGCAAACTGTTCCAGCGAGGCGGGCTTAGCGGCCCGGCAGTTCATTCGTTGCGCTTTCCGTCCGGCATGATAGCGGCGTCGAAATTGGTCCCTTCGGTCAACGCATCCGTTAAGATCGCATTGTTCAGATTGGCTCCTTCGAAGCTCGCACCGCGCAAGTCGGCGCCGTGCAAGTCGGCGCCGAACAGGTCGACTCCGGCAAAGGTCGCGCCGCGTAAATCGGCGCCATAAAGATCCGCTTCGACCATATCGGACAGGGTGAAATCGACGCCGCGCAGGTCCATCTCGCGCATCTTTTGGCCGTCGAGCTTGGCGCTGCGCACGTTGGCCCCGGCAAGCTTGGCGCCGGCAAGCCGCGCGCCGCGCAGGTCGCTACCCGCCAGCACGGCGCCTTCAAGATTCGCCTGGTTCAGGCGCGCTTGCCCAAGCCGTGCATTCATCAGCTTGGCGCCCGCGAGATTCGCACTCGAAAGATCCGCCTCGAACAACAGCGCGCCGGTCATGTCGGCGCCGCTGAAATCCGCCCATTTGCCATCGATCCGGTTAAGATCGGCATCGACGAGCTTCGCGCCCGACAAATCGGCATGCTGCAGGGTGGCGCGAAACAACGTCGCCTCGCTGAGATCAGCATTCTTCAAGATGGCGCGGTCGAGCTTCATGCGCTTGAATTCGCGCGCCTTAAGATCGCGTCCTTCGAAATCGCAGGCGATGCAGGATTTGGCGGCGCCCGCCAGAAACGCATCGACCTCGTCGGCCAATCCGGATGCGGCAATCCCGACGCAGAGGCCGAACGCAATGCCCAACTTCACCTTGCCGGCCGATCTGCCAGCCATTCCTGGTCCCTCCCGACGGCGTTGTCTAGTGTACTATATCAGAATATCAGCTAGGCACCGCCGTGCGTAGGTCGGCAAAACAGCTGCACGGACGACCCTCGCCGGCGATTTTTTTGCGGCGGAAGGGTCGCCGTCGTCGCGGCAAGCGGCAGCGCGTAGGTCGAGGCGGAGCCGGCGCTGGACGTCAACGTCGACTCCGCCGCCTTGCCGGCTCTTCAGGTGAGACGGGCTTCATCGCGGCGGTGCGGATCGCGACGCCGGCAGCCGTTCCTCGCCCAGTCAGCAAGAAAATCGAGCGCGAATTCCGGCAAAAATCCGCGCCCGAATTCGCAGCGTTCCCTGATCAAATCAGCGCGGTTCGAGTTTTTGGAGGGTTCATGAGAAAAACGCGCAAGGC
>JASHRR010001361.1 GCA_030037185.1 Xanthobacteraceae bacterium
ATATAACGGCCGGCCTCCGGAGTGACCTGCATCAACCCGATAGCGTTGGCGCTCGACACGTCGTGCGGATTGAATGCGCTTTCCTGGCGTGTGATCGCGTAGACGACCGCCTTGTCAACTTCCGGCGCGATAGGTGTGTAGCGCGGCAGTCCGAACGTCGGGAAGGCGTAGCGGTCAAACGCGTAGCCGCGCCCGAGCGCCGTCTTGCCGATCAGCAACACCGAGCGGGCATCGTCATGATGGGTGGCAAGCTCGGCGAGCGCCAACAGCGTGCCGGCATCAGTCGTCCGCTCGGCCAGATCGGCCACGATCGGAACAACGAGGTCGCGCTCGCCGATCGCATAGAGAACGTCGGCCGCGCGCACCACCTCGATGCGGGTCAGCGCCGCGCGTTTGGCCGGCGAGGGCAGCGGGGCCGGCGCCACGGCAATTTCGGAGAGGCCGAGCTTGGCGCGGGCCAATTGACCATAATAGGCCGTGCTGTAGCGCGCCGCCGTTTCATAGTCGGCGCGCGCCTCCTCGGTTCGGCCGAGCGCCTCGGCGGCTCTCCCGCGCCAGTATCCGGCGCGCGCAAGCGAGATCGGATTGGTGATGCCCGGCCCGATGCGGGCAAAATGCTGCGCTGCGAGCGCCGGGTCGTTGAGGAAGCGCAGCGCGATCCAGCCGGCAGTAAACTCCCGATCGATACGGTAGTTTTCCTTGGTCGGGGTCGCGGCGTCGCGGGCGATCTGATAGGCGGTCTTGAAGTCGCCGAGATCGAGCAGCTTGCGCGCCACCAGACGGCGTTCGATCCACCACTCATTCACGTCGTGGATCACGGTGGGATCGCGCGGCGCCCCCAGCATCAGCGCCGCCGCTTCCGTGATCTTGTCGGCGCGACGCAGCTCCTGGATGCGGCTGAGGATCACCAGCGGATCATTCTGCACACTGTCAGGCAGGGCATCAAGCAATGCCTTGGCATTGCCAGCCTTTTGGTTGACCGCAATGCGTGCCGAGGCGACATCGGGCTCAGGCGCGCCGAGCCTCTGCGCGGCCCGCATGGCGGTCTCGTTCTCGTTGGCATAAAGCTTGGTATCCATGCGCGCCTTGTCGTCCGCGCGCGTGATGAGATCGCCGAAGGTCTCGAGCACCTGCGCTTCAGCCTCCCGGGTCAGCGGTTCGGTGCGCCAGGCATCGCGAATGGCGGCCTGGGCGCCGGTCCGGTCGCCCCGGGCGAGAAGGGCGCGGCCAAGCGCGAACCGTCCCTTGCCGGTTATCGGCCTGTCGCCCGTGAAGGCGCGGATGGTGGCGAAATCAGCGCGCTCCTGCCACAGCATCGCCTCGGCGCGCTTGCGGAACATGATCAGGCTCGGCCAGTTTGGGTTGGCGGCAATGAAGCTGCGATAGCGGGAGAAATCCGCGTCATTGTCGTCGCTGCGCAGGATCGCCCATTCGACTAGCTTGCGGGCCACGGGATCATCGATGCGCTGCTCGAGGGTGGTCGCCTCCTGCGTCTTGCCGCGGTGCGCAAGCTCGATCGCCTCCTTGACGGCGCTCAGATCAGATTTGGAGACCGAGGCGTCCGACGAGAACGGCAGGGCGGTGTCCTTCGCAATAGCGGAACCCGCAGGGGCAAGTGAAGCTGTGTGGAACTCCCCCCTTACGAAGCTGCTGCCGGGCGCTGTGGCCAGGATCTGCGGGCGCGGGCGCGGCAGCGGCACCGGCTTCGCCGGCTCTCCAAGGACGACACTCGACGACGACGCTAACGCGATCGCGACGGCCGTCATTTTCTTGCGGGTACTTTGCAGGACCAGGTCTCCTTTCGCCGGAATCGTCGAGATTGTCCACAGTAGCGGTTTGACCGCTAAAAAACCCTAAACCGCCAAGCATTGCAATGGTGCCGCAATGCCGCGGTTCCCGCCTACCGCTCGGGGCGACCAGGACGCCCTGCTGCCGCGTAGCCGGCTCGCTCACGCTCACGCCCAGCAAACTCGTGGGATCGCTTCAGCCGGTCTGCAGCGGTTGCGGCTTTGGCCAAAGTCGTCAGTGTGGAGGGGTGAGCGGCAATCCTGCGGCATTGCCGGTGTCCGGGCGAGCTCGGGCGACCCTCGCGGTCGCCCGACGCTTTGCGGGGCGGCGCTCGCATCCTCGCTAAAGGCCGCGCACCCCAAGGTTCAGTTGGGGGTGCGCCATCAAATCGACCTTCGGCCGCCGCGCGCTGACCCCCGGGCACGCCGCGCGTTTCGGTCGCTTCACCCTGCTCCGATTCTGCCAGATTGGCGCAGGCGCGCGAGGCGCCGTCGCCTCGACCGCAATGGACGGCGATTCAGCCCCGCGCATCCGAGCCATAATTGCGCTTCAGGTAATCGCCGATGATCTTCGCGTCGGAGGGCTCGATCGGCGCCCCGTAGGCGTTGATCATCTTGGCCACTTCGGCATCCCATCCGGCCGCATTGAGAAACGGCGAGTTCATCGCAATGTAGTCGAGACTGTGGCAGATCGCGCAATTGGTCTCGACCTTCTCGAGTCCGGGGGCTTTCTTGAGCAGCACCCGCTGTTCCTCAGCCGCGGCAGCGACCGCGAGGGCGCCGCACAACGCAGCGCACAGCGCCGCAATGATGATCGATCGCATGGCGGTGGTCCTCATGCGGCAATGAGGTTGAGGGTTTGAACGACGTTATGATGATAGCCGGCCGGATTCGCGATCAACGCAGAAACCTGACTCTGGCCGATATTGTTGGTGGCGCGCGCCATGATCCTGTAGTTCCCCCTGGTCGGCGTGGCGAGGTCGTAACTGAAGCTGCGGAAGGCGAAACGGCCGAGATCCTCGCCGAGCGCGGCGGCCATCCAGTTGCTGCCGCCATCGGTTGATATTTCGACCGCGTGGATGCCGTAGCCAGCATCCCAGGCAATACCGCGGATCATAACCTTGTCGCCGGCTCTCACCGTCGTGCCGTCGGGGTGGCTCGTCATCAGCGAGTTGACCACCATTTCGGTTATCGGCGTGTTGACGTCGGTTTCCTGGGACGCAAAGCGCGCCACCACCGGGAACTTGCCGAGCGGAATCCGATAGGCGGACTTCATCCAAAAGCCTTCGAACGGCTTGGTGA
>JASHRR010001362.1 GCA_030037185.1 Xanthobacteraceae bacterium
TCGCCCAGCACCGCTAACACGCGCAAATCACCGCTCTTGACATGGGCAACCAGCGCGGCTGGCAACTGGATGACGCCTTCAATGCGGCTACCCAGCAAATTAACGACCGCCTGCCCTTCCCCAAAGGGCACGTGGGTGATTTTTGCGTCCACCATTCCAAACAGCGCCGACGCTACGAAATGGGTGTGGCTGCCAGTGCCGGAATTTCCGATGCGTACCTTACCGGGATTTTGCTTGGCATAGTCGATGAGCTCGTTGAGCGTTTTCCACGGAGCATCGCTGCGCACCGCAATCGCCGGCGTCTCGACGCTGACCCGCGCCACCGCGTCGAACGCCTTGTAGTCGAACGGCATGATCCCCGAATGATAATTGGTCGACACCGAATTGGAGTTCCAGATGATGGAATACCCGTCCGCCTTTTGCTGCTGGACGTGGCTATAGCCGATCGCGCCCCCTCCCCCTGTCCGGTTGACGACCGGCACCGGCACCCCCAGGGCTTTTGTCATGCCGTCGGCGAGATGACGGGCGGTCACATCAGCGGCGCTTCCGGCCCCGAACATCACTGTCATCTCGATCGGCTTGCCCCCTGGAAACTGCTGGGCAACCGCCGCGATCGACACCATCATCAGCGCCGCGCCAGCCGCAGCTCCAACGATCCGCGCTATCATACGCATTCGCTCCCTCCACCGGTTCACGTCAAACCCGCTGCTCTAACTCTCAATGCTGAAATCTGAATGGATGCGTTCGCGACGCCGTCTGCGGTATCCCGGCCGCAGGGCGCACCCAGTTTCTGTCCAGGGCCGACATTGAAAGGCCCTCGTTGATACTGACGGCCTTTCGGCTCACCCTCACCCATCAAGCCTTCATCGCATTGGCCGGGGCATTCATTCCCGATTGCGTGTCGGAATCATGGCAGCCGGGTGCATTTTTTGCTTTGAGCCGGTCGAGCCCGCTCATTGAACGCAACGCCGGCGCAAACCGCGCCTGCCGGCGCAACACCGGCGCCGTCTCTTCATGCCGGTTGTGGCGCCCGGCGGATCATGCCCCGCTGGGGATTGTAGCCGAGCACCGCGAGCAGGAAAAACACCACCGTCGCGCCGCTGACGACCGCGGCCGCCACCGGCTCGAAATCGCCATAAAGGGCAAAACGGATCAGTTCGACCGCGTGCGTGAACGGGTTCGCCAGCGCCACGTAGTAAAGCGCCTCCGACCCGCCCTCGCGCAGCTTCCACAGCGGATAAAGTGCTGAGGAGAAGAAGAACATCGGGAACATGACGAAATTCATCGCGCCGGCAAAGTTCTCAAGCTGCTTGATGTGCACCGACAGAAACAGCCACAGGGCGCCGAGCATCAGTCCGGATACGATGAGGGCCGGCAGCACCGTCAACCAGGCGATCGGCTCGAAGGTGACGTCGAACAGGATACAAACGCTGAGAAAAACGTAGCAGGTGATGACCGACAGCGCCGTCCCGGCGACGAGCTTGCACACGAGCAGCACCCAACGGGGCAGCGGGGCGGTGAGCAGGAGGCGCATCACGCCCATCTCGCGGTCATACACCATGGAGAGCGACGACTGCATGCCGTGGAACAACAAGATGATGCCGAGCAGGCCCGGCACGATGTAAACCTGATAGGTGATATAGGTCTTGTACGGCGGAATGATCGACACGCCGAACACGTTGTAGAACCCGGCCGCAAACACCGCGAGCCACATCAGCGGGCGCACCAGAGCGGACAACAGCCGGCCGCGCTGCTGGACGAACTTGGTGAGTTCTCGCATGGTGAGCGCTCTAAGGGCGCGGCCGACGTGAGCGATCTGCATGAGGTTTAAGTCCGCCGGCTATCGGTTTGCCTTATCGGTTGATGTGACAGGCCTGTTTGAGGGTATTTCCAATTTTCGTCCCAGCACAGAAATCTCCGAGCAGACCAGTTTCGATTTTCGGCTCGCCAAGCACCGTGCGAGAATCGCTTCTAGCCATCCGCCATCGTCCCGGCCAGGACCCAGCAGATTGACAGCCAAAACGATCGCTGGAGTCAAGCTGCCGCCCGGACAAAAGGAAGTCATCTGCACCGGCGGCTTGTCGATTGCGAATTTCGAGAAGGCGACGGCGCGCGTATTGTTTTACCAGTACACGATCGGCATCGACAACACCGCCTGACGCGCGGCGCCGCAGTCCAGGCGAGCCTTCGCCGATCTCCGCCCAACGGGGGTGCCACCTAGACCCACCTAGACCGAACTTTACGCCTAGACGGACTTGAGCGTGCAGGCCGAGCATCGATCCGGCCGCCGCACCTTCAGCCGACACGGCGGAGAGCTTCGAGGCGATCCGCCGCCACCTCGCCCGGCAGCTCAACACAAGCCGAGGCAGCCCAGGCGAAAATCAAAGCTACCTGCTTACCCTCGCCAAGCCGCCGCACAACCGGTTACGCGATTCGCGTGCCGACCGAAGGCCGAAGCGCTCGCCACCCAGCCTTCGCTGCGCCGCGGCTATCCGGGCGATGGACAAATGCCGGGCTAACGCCGGCAACGAGAGCCCGAGGCGCTCTCGCTGTCCGGCGGGGCCAAGTGTCCGCCATCCCTTCAGTATTGCGCGGCTGAGCGGCTCTTTGCACGACCGCGGCGGGCGCGCCGCAGGTCGTCATCCATCCGCTGGACACGGCTGCCCCTTCGACCGGAGCAGTCAGAAGTGAAAATTCACGCCGGCTCGGACGAAATCACCGGTGAATTTAGTACTGGATTGCACCGTATTGGTGGTGAACGGGGAAGCGACGACGGCATTGCTCACCAATGACCCCACGCCGTAGGTCGCGGAGCCAAGGTCATAGTGAAGGTATTCAACCTTGGCGCTCCAGCCAGGCACGAATAACCACTCCACCCCACCGCCCGCGGACCAGCCGATGCGCGTATCTGAGAGGGCACCGGCGGCGGCCCAGGCGGGGGGGAGAAGAGCGTTTGGGCCGGTTACGGCTTGAGCAATGGCGGTGCTCGCTTTGACGCCGCCATAGGCGAGGCCGCCGGTCCCGTAGAAGAGCAAGCTTGGAGTTACGAGAAAACCCAAACGCCCACGCACCGTGCCGAGATAGTCGACGTCCTTCGAGACCGTCGCCGTCTGGGTCAGTGTAACGGGAAATCCCAGCACGCCTTGGCTGCTGGCGGCGGTGGACGAGCCGTTGGCACTGACGCCTTGAATGTCGGCCTCGATGCCGGCGACCCACATCGGCGCCAATTGTTTGTTGTAGCCAATCTGACCGCCGGCGATGAAGCCATTTTTACCCGCCGGGGCGCTGAAATTCGAGAGGTCAGTGATCGCGGTGGCCAATTGCGGGCCACCAGACCCGGGGAAAGCGAATGTGTTGGTCGATGTGGTGATGACATCGTTGTTGTTCTGGTTGAACAGGTAGCCGGCGTTGCCACCGATATACCAGCCATCCCAACTGAGGACCGGCACCAAGGGCGGCGCTTTGTAGACCGGCGGCTTGCTCAAGTCGGCCGCGAGCGCCGGGCCCGCCAACAGCACACGTAGCTCCAACCAAACTTAGTGATGTCCTCATTTGCCCCTCCTTCGCTGGACGAACCGAGCCGCGCAAGCAGGTGGCGCCGTGTTGCCGCACAGCCAGGCAAATAACGTAAAATTCCCGGCTTTGCTGTAGCAGGATTGCCACAATCGTGAAAATAGAGCGTAACCAGGAGGAGGCGAAATTATGTCGACCATCGACCGTGGCGCGGCAGCGAAGACCTGCCAAGCGATTAGAATGCTTTGCAGAGCAGATGGTTAGCACAGTCCTGCACCGTGTCCGCCTGCACTGGCGGGCCTGATTAATGGACGGCACCTGGTGCAAATGTGTCAAACTTTTTTGAATTTGGACAAAACCCATCGCGGCCGCCCGGGTTGGTGAAGGAGGTGGTCGCCTCGAAAAGGCCTTGTTCTCGGCCGGCCGGCGGCATCCGCTCGAAAGTAACCCTAATTCGGCGTCGCGCTGGTTTTGACGCAGCGCCAGCCTTATCCCTAGCCGATGGACGGTTGCGGATAACCGCCGCTAGAGAATGATCATCATGACCAGGAATTTTGATACCGACCCCACCGACGTCGTGGATCTGGCGTGGGCCGAGATGGATGCATTCTTCAAAGCTCTTGGCGCGAGGGGGCCGGCTGCAACGCCCGAGCAATGGGAGCAAGACCGCGCCCGGTTCGTCGAAATTCAGAAGCGCTGCAATTACTCGCTTGTGTCCGAGATCTCCGAACCGGCCGAGTCCAGCAATCCTCGTCCACACTAAGCCGCCACACTAAGCCGCAAGGCTTGCGGGTTTTGCACCTTCGTTCATGTCCACTTGGACAGGTCAGGAGTTTTTCTGCGAAGGGTCAGGCTCAATGTTTGATGATGAAGTGCCGCGCGACGATGAATGGTTGCATGCCGTAGCTTGCAATCTTCTCCCACGGCTTCCCTCCAATCGAGACAAGGCACTGCGGGTGATCGGCCACCTATCTGTGCTCGTGCAGTCGCGCCGCAGCCCCAGCGCGAAGCTGCGGCCGACCCTCACCCTTGTTGGGGGAGGCCGCGATGAATAGCGTTGTGGGGTTTGAGCCGCTGGCCACCGACGAGACCGCGCCGGTGCGCATCTCCACATCGGGTTGCTATGAGGCCGACGTGATGACCGATGCCATGCAGCCCCGGCACTTGCGCGGTGAGGCGCTCAACGTGCATCCGTGCCTCCCGCCGCGGATGGGCGGCGCGCACCTGTTCTATTCGGCCGACGGCAATAGCGTTGCGCTCGCAGAACTCGTGACCTGGGATGACATGAATTGGTACATCCGGCATCTTCATCCGGACCCCGAGAAGATCATGACGCTGTCGCGGACCTGGTGGCCGATCGCCCACGTTGTGGTGGGGACATGCTCTCGTGACGAACGAAATGAGCAGGCCGGGCGGGCTGTCAAGCTCCGCCGAGTGCGACGCCCGCAAGGCGGGCCTGACCTGATCGCATATAGTACCCAAGTACCGTAGGGATCCTTTTCTATTGCCGCTTCACGGCAGCGTCAATCCCGCAGGACCCGGCACGGCGGCGATGATGAGCGGCGTTATTTCCACGGGCATCAATTGTGTTGACGAACTCGGCCGCCTTGGCTCCGGGTTCGTCCCATGCCGGCAGGACCAAGCACTGACCTTGTCCCAATAGCCGGGCGTCATCCCGCTCAATTGATCGACTTGTCGCGCTGTCCGGCGCATCCTTGCGGCGGCGGAATTTCGGCAGCGTCGGCGGTACCCCGGTTGCGCAGCAGTTACTAAATTTCTGAAATCGCCTACTTGTTCAGATGGCAGGAGGTCTCGGGCTCATCGTCTCCGAGTGTATCGAGTTCGTTGGTGCGATGGAGAAACCCCTCCAGTGGCGCGCTGGCCACGACCACGTAGGGCGCAGCCAGCAGCACCGCCTGGCGCACCTGATGATCCCACGGCCTCACCGACACCGGCAGCCCCTTGTGGCCGTCGAATCCCGCGTCGCCGAGGATAAACTCGCGCTGCTTCGCGAACTCCGCCGAGCGCGTGCGCAACATCGCCTGCACCACCATCTTCACGGCGACCCACGCGGCCCAGTCCGCGCTTTCCATGCGCCGGCCACCCGATTTCTTCTCGAACCGGGAGTTGACCTGGGGCGCGCCGTTGTGCTCCCACGTCCAGTGCCACCCTACCGGTTCAAGATCGATGTTTCCCACCACGGGCCGCGGCAGCACGATATGGTAGGGCACCTGGCGGGCGAAATCGAAAGCCTCGTCGGCGACGAAGACCACATCGTAGTTGCCGCGAATGGCGCTCAGCAGCGCTGGATTGTTCTGCTCGCGCTCACGCGGGTCGGTTCCAGCCTTAAAGTGCTGGTCGGCGACGATCCTGGCACCGAATTTTTGCGCCGAGCGGGTGAACGCCCGGACGGTCTCCGCGTCGGCGGGCAGCGGCCCCTCAAGCACCAGGATGTCGCGCCATTTGCGCGATGCCAGAAATTGCACCAGCGCATCCATGCGCATCGCGAGGCTTGGAATGACATGCACGAACTCGCGCGCGCACAGCTCGCGGCGCAGAGAATCATCTTCGGCCGAAACGTTGAACAAAAGCACATCGCGCCCTTTTGCGGCGGCCGCAAGGGACCTGAAAGCCTCCGCCGGCGCGTCGATCAGGAAAAAGTGGATACCGCGCCCTTCCAGGGCCCGCGTGACCGCCGGCGCAACTTCGGCTGGCGACCTTACGGTGATGCGTTCAAGCGCAAACTCGGTGTTAAGCACCCGCACCAGCGCGGCAGCTTCGTCGATGCCGATCTGCGCGCCCGTGAACGGGTGATCGCGGGTTTTTAGGATGAGGCGCTCGTAGCCGCGAATGGGCTCGTAACGCGGATCGCCCTCGATCTCCACATAGCCGATGGAGATGTGTTGCCGTGGCGGGGCTGGAGACGGCGGCGCCGTCTGTGCGAAAGTGGGCGCGACGAGACTGAGAAAGGCAATGACGAACGTCGCCTGGGCAAAGGCGGCCCGGAAGCATCGATTGAGGTACCGCGCGGGGGCCGCCATTGCCCAGGCGGTCAAACTGGCCATTCCGGACAGCGTGGGCAGAGGCGGATCGCCCGAAAGCCTACACGAACGGCTCTGCCATGCCAGCGATGTGCCTTTGCCCACCCTACGATGCATGAAAACTCTAATCATCGGACGCTCGGCCGCAGGCACACCTGAAGAGACGACGATAAGCGCGATTCTGGCGTGAATAAGCCTATTCATTTTCCTTGCTCCGGTACATAATTCTCGGTCGCATTTGATCGCAAAATTAGATTTCTGTCTCGGGAACATTTCCCGCGTTCGATCGGGAACTTTTGCCAAGTCGCCTTAGATTAATAGGATGGAGTGGAACCAGCCGCCACCGGCTCCGGAAGAGGTCGCTAGCCAGCATGAGAGACATAACACGCCGGACCAAGCAGGGCTTTGGCTCTCCCCTGTTATCTTGGGGCGGCGGAAACGTAAGGTGTCAGACTACTTCAGATGCGCTCGGAATTGCCGCTAATATAAGTATACGGACAATTTAAGCGAAATGCGGGGACCATATTGGGTGGGAAAGCACCGCCCTTCGGATTTCGCTTGCGCTTCATCCGGGCTACACGTTCGAGCAATATCACGCCGCGGGAAATGGCCAAGAGTTGGGGTGTCACCTTGATCAGGGCAGTCATTATCAGCGGGTTGATTTCGGTTCTGACCGCGATGTTCGCGAGGGCGGAGCCGCTCACCATCAAGATCGGATACGTGGGGCGCGCCGAGAAGAAGGCAACGATTTCGCTCGTAGACTATCCCCCTGACAATGATGGTGTTGCAGGTGCGCGCCTGGCGCTCGAAGATAACAACACGACAGGGAAATTTCTCAACCAGCACTTCCTGCTTGAGGAGGCGCGCGTCAAGGAGGGAACAGATCCGACCGACATCGTTCTCCAGTTGGCCGATCACGACATCTCGTTTTTCATTATCGATCTTCCAGCCGATATGCTGCTCAAAGCCGCCGACGCAGGAAGCGGGCGCGGTCTCGTGTTCTTCAATGCGGGTGCGATCGATGACCGGTTACGCGAGGAAGATTGCCGCGCTGACGTGATCCATACCGCGCCGACACGGACCATGCTGGCCGACGGTCTCGTGCAATATCTGGTGTTCAAACGGTGGCTGCGATGGCTGCTGGTAGTCGGTTCGCACGAGCCGGACAAGCTTTTTGCCGATGCGCTGCGCCGGGCCGCCGGGCGGTTCGGGGCCAAGATCGTGGAGCAGCGCGTGTTCGAAGACACCGGAGGCGCACGTCGCACCGACAGCGGCCTCGTGCAAATACAGCGCCAGATCCCGTTGTTCACGCAAGGAGCCGCCGCCTACGACGTGCTGGTCGCGGCCGACGAAAGTGAGGTCTTCGCCTCCTACCTGCCGTATCGAACGCGCGATCCGCGTCCAGTTGCCGGATCGGCCGGGCTTGTCCCCAAGAGTTGGGACCCTGCTCATGACCAGTGGGGCGCGAGCCAACTGCAGAACCGTTTCATGCAACTCTTCTCGCGACGAATGACCGCGCTCGATATGCAGGCTTGGTCAGCCGCCCGAATGATCGGGGAGGCCGCCGCACGGGTCGGGTCGGGCGATCCGCAGACCATACTCGCCTATATGAAGGGACCGGATTTTGCGCTCGCCGCGTTCAAGGGACAGAAGCTTACGCTGCGCGACTGGAACCTGCGGCACCGTCGCGAAGTTGGTTGGAATTTTTTGGCGGCGCAATCTCCGGCATTTTGAAGATAGCTGATCAAGCTGCGAGGTCAATCGGCTGATCAATAAGCTTTGTGGAAAGGGTGTTCCAGCCGTCGATCTTGCGCATGGTGATTTGGCCGGAAGCCAGCAAAGCCCAGAACAGCATGGCCGCCGTATCG
>JASHRR010001363.1 GCA_030037185.1 Xanthobacteraceae bacterium
CAGGTGCGTCGCATTTATCTCGACGTGCCTCACTCCGCCAATCCGAAGCCATCCTGGTACGGCGAGTCGGTTGGGCATTATCAGGGGGACACGCTCGTCATCGACACCATCGGTCAGAATGCCAAGACGGTCCTCGATCCCTACCGCACGCCGCATACCGAAAAGCTGCACGTCGTGGAGCGCTGGCAAATGGTCGAGGGCGGCCAGGCCATGGACGTGACCTTTACGGTTGATGACCCGGACGCTTTCAATGAGCCATGGTCCGGAACGCGCCGCTATCGGCGTGTGCGACAACCGCTACTCGAGGAAGTGTGCGCCGAGAACAATCAGCATCTGTTCGACTATCACATCCCGGTCGCTGACAAGCCGGATTTCTAACCGCCGGGCCGGGCGCGGCGCCCAACAGCGCGCTTTTGCCCACTCGGCACGTGATGCCACGCACAAGATTTGATCGAAGGGGGTGAAAAAATGAAATCAACCGCGTTCGCGATATGCGCCGCCGCGATTGCCGTCGGTGCCACCGCCACCGCCCAAGGCGAAGAAAAGATTCACGAGCTCAGGGCATCGCCCACGACGGTGCACCGCGGGTTTTTCGATGCATCGCTCAAGCCCGTACTGACAATCGATTCCGGCGACATCGTGCGGCTGTGGACCACCACCGGCAACCCGCGCTACTTCGAAAGCTTGGGCGTGCCAAAGGAAAAAATCCCTGCCGAGCTCTATGCCGCCTTTGAAGGCGCGCCGGGAGACGGGCGGGACGATCACACCCTTGACGGTCCGATCGCCGTGCGAGGCGCCGAGCCGGGCGACACGGTGGAAATCAGAATTCGCTCGATCGATCTGTGGCTGCCGATCGCCGCCATGGGCTTCCGGGCGAACCGCGGCTCGCTGCCGGAAGATTTTCCCTATTCGCGGGATCGTGTCTTCTTCATAGATCCTGCCAAGAAGGCGATCGAATTCGCTCCCGGCATCGTGGTGCCGGTGAAGCCGTTCTGGGGCGTCATCGGCGTCGCGCCCCCGCACTCGATGGGACGCGTGCCCAGCGGGCCGCCCAATGTGTTCGGCGGCAACATGGACAACCACGACCTGCAGCCAGGAACGAGTTTGTTCCTGCCGGTTCATGCGGCCGGCGCGCTGATCTCGATCGGCGACGGCCATGCGGTACAAGGCGACGGCGAGGTCGGCATGTCTGCCGTCGAGACGTCGCTTAAAGGCGAGGTCCAGATCATACTGCACAAGGGCATGCACATCGGCTGGCCGAGAGCCGAAACGCCAACCCACTACATGACGATGGGCCTGCACGAAGACCTCAACACGGCCGCAAAGATCGCCACCCGAGAGATGATCAACTTCGTGGTGGAGACCAAGGGTCTCTCGCGCGACGATGCTCTCATGCTGCTCAGCGCCGCCATGGACCTGCACGTGACCGAGATCGTCGATGGCACGAAGGGCATCCATGCAATGCTGCCGAAAGCGATCTTCCAGCAGTGACCGGCGCGTGAACAGCGCCCTGACCCGCGGCTTCAGGCAATCGGAAGGGATTGCAAACCGGTGCGCCCCAAAGGCTCAATCGGGGGAAGATGCAGGGGGCGGCACTAGTCGACGCGCGAACAGGTCCGCCCCGCTCAGCGACCGATAAAAAGAGCATGCGAGTGCCGACTACGTGCAGTTCACCATCGGGCAGGCCCGATGGCAGGCTCCGGCCGGACCCGGTTACTAATCCGCCCGGCGGGCGCATCCGATCCGCGCAGCTTCGGGGCCACCTCGGTGGCGAACAGCTCCAGCGAGGCAAGCGCCTTTTCGAGCCCGTACCAGGGCGGATAGTGGAGCATGATAGAGGTCGCGCCGGCGGTGTCGCGGAGATGCGCGATCTTTTCCGCAACGGTCCGCGGCGAGCCGTGCAGAATGATGTCGTGCGCAAGCGCTTCATAGCCTGAGCGGTTGCCGACCGTCTTTTCCTGCACGGTGCCGAGATAACCGGAGGTGTGGCCGCTGGCAAAGTGGCTGAGATGGCGCAGGATGCCGGGCTCGCTGTCGCGCCGCGCAATGGCGTCGGACTCCGCCACATAGACAAGGCGGGCGATATCAACCTCGCCGCGCGCAGGATTGGCCCGCAGCGGCGCGGGGGTCTCTTCGAGATGGGTGCGGTATTTGGCGGTCTGGCGGGCCAACTCGGCAAACGGCGTCCAGCTCGACAACATCAGGCCAAAGCCCATGCGGCCGGCGACCGCAATCGAGCGCTCGGTGGCGCCTGCGAGGAAAACCGGGGGGTGCGGCATCTGCAGGGCATGGGGAAACAGCTCATAGAGGCCGTCGATCTTGAACCGGAAATGCTTGCCTTGGTGCGAGCTCCGCTTCGTCGCCAGCAATTCCATGAGCAGCGGCAGTGCTTCCTCCTGAATGTCGCGCCGCGCCTCGAAATCGACGCCGAAACCGTCGAACTCGTATTTGCGGTAACCTGAGCCGAGCCCGAGCGCGAAGCGGCCGCCGCTAAGGATGTCCACGAAGGCGGCGTTTTCGGCGACGCGCAGCGGGTTTGCCAGCGGGAGCGTCACCACCGCGGTGCCGATTTTGATGCTTTTGGTCAGAGCGGCGAGGTAGCCCGCATAGACGAACACGTCCGGCATAATGCCGTATTCGTTGCTGAAGTGGTGCTCCGCCAGCCAGGCGTAGTCGTAGCCCAACTCCTCCGCGTGCAGGATTTCGCGCGTCACGCGCGCGTGAACATCGCGGTGCGGATAGGGCTCGGTATCCGTGTTGGGATGGGACGTGAACAGGATGCCGAATCTCATTCCGCGTTCCTTCTCATGCTGTGATCGGTATCATCCCATCGTTTCGGGGG
>JASHRR010000151.1 GCA_030037185.1 Xanthobacteraceae bacterium
GGCGTCGCTCTCGGCCTCGGTTACCGCCATGGAGCGAGCGCCGTTGAATGAAGATGCAAGGGCAAAGAAGTCTTCGACGTCGCTGTCCTTCACCATGGAAAACATTGCGTGACCGCTGCCGTCGAAATACGCGGTGAGCCGCTTGTAAAACGGAGCAAACCGTTTTTCGACGGCGCTGAGGAGAAACAGCTCCAAGCCGCTGGCGAAGGCCGCATTGCCGAATGCGATGACCTCCCCATAGCTCGGAAAAATCGCAATACAGTCGACCCACTTGACCGCAGGAACTAATTTCAATTGGGCCTCAAGGATAATGCCGGTCGTTCCCCACGCGTGGAAGGCGAAACCGACGTCGTCGCCTGAAAGCGGCAGGATGCGCGGATTCTCTTCGAGCGTCATGATCTTTAGTGACAGGATCATTCCCGAATCCCGGATGATGCCGTGACGCACCGATCCGATCCCCGCAAATCCGCCACCGAGATAGCCGCCGATGGTGGCGGACTCCTTGGTTGATGGATACATCATCAGTTGCTGGCCGCTCGTCAGCGCAGCCCTCAGCGCCGAGCCAATGATGGCCCCGGCCTGAACGCGCAGGCAGCCGTTATCGACTCCAAGCACTCTGTCGAATCCGATCATATCCAGGACGATCCCGCCTTTGAGCGGAACGGATTGACCGTAATTTCCGGTGCCGCCGCCGCGCAGGGTGACAGGTATGCGATGCCTGGCAGCAGCAGCTGCAACGGTTGCGATTTCCGCTTCCGTCCTCGGCTGCACGACAATCTCCGCGATACAGCGCTCGAGCTGTCGCGTGAGCACCGGGCTATACCAATGAAAGTCGCGCGACTTCTGCCGCAACAGTCGCTCATCCATGCTTGACGATACTGCTCCTATGTCCTTGCGGAATTGTTCCAAGACTGCATGGCTCGTCATTCCATTGTCCTCGTCAGCGGGAGAGCGTAAGGCGTTCAGTCGACCGGACTATTTGCTGTCTTTGGGCAGCGACCAGGGCCCGAACACCGCCTGGATCAGCGTCACGATCCGAAACGCGAGCATGGTGCACCGCAAGTGCGGCGAAGGACCGATTGATCTTGAAATAGATGGTGGCGAGCCGGATCAAATAGCCGAGCCCTTGTTCCTCCCACTTATCTTCACCAACACGTCTGAGAACATGCCATCGTGCTCGATTACTTATACCAGATGTCGACCACGGCGTCGCGCGGGGCTTACGTGGTCTGGAGGCTGCCACGCTGATCGCCGCCATTTCAGGGCGCGGTTGCGCCACCCGGCAGCCGCGTGCTCGAGCGGAAAGCAACGAACAGGTCATTCCGCCGGGCGGACTGCGTTGGGACTGCGCCAACAGCGATGATCTCGCGATGTTTCGACGTTCGATGGGTCAGGCGGCGCGCTGACGCCCCGACGGCAGGGCACCGAGCAATCTAGCTTATAGGCTTGTTATACGTCGGTCGATCAACCGCATGCCGGTACGCATGCAATCTCCACCAAATAGCAGGGCGCGTTGTCGAGGCGCCGCGTGCACCGCGATACTGGACCGGCTGGGCCGCTCGCCTATCGGCGCTGCGACCTTTGTCGATTTGTCGCTGGCCTTGAACAACCGCGCTTGTTCTCGAACTCGGGGGATTAAACGCCGGCTTCGGTGGCGCGGTGATCACCGTCGGATGCGGACGGCGTGACGGCCGGGCGCCAATCCTGATTGACAGCCGCGCCCTTCGCCCCAGCCAAGCCTTCGGCTCCAGCTGAAGCAGTGGGGCGCAAATAGGGTCAGACCTCCTGAGGTCTGATCAGGAGGTCTGAGGGTGGATCTTTGCTGGGCCACGCGGACCCAAGGGAACGATAGGAGCATTGGTCGCGAAGGTTCGGATTTTTCACGGCAGCATCGGCAGCAGCAGCCGCGATGGTCGATTGGCCCCGTGGCGGATCGCCAACGTCGTTACCAGCGCGTCCATCGCAGGAGAGTCCTCGGGGCGAACGCCGGTGCCGGGATTGACCACGAAGGCTGGCCAGGCGGCAGCCTGGATCGACAGTCGCAGCCGCGCCCCCGCCGGAACGCTGCAGCAGGTCGCACGCATGCCGACCCGCCGCGGGCCGGGCGGGGCGCCGGGATCAATCCGCAAGTGGCCGGCGGTGAGCGTGATCGCCCGGCCGTCGTCGCTGATGACTGATAGCGTGCAGTTGAGATCGTGACTCGGACGATCGCAATCCACGTGAATCTCGGCGGCGACCCGACCTGCCAACAGGCGCTTATGCTCCAACGGAGCCGAGGTGTAGACGGCAACGTCGCTGCGATCATCGACTGCGGCGCGGTCCTGGAACCCCGGCGGCTGGCCGACATGGCCGCCGATCGCCGGCGCCGGCCGCCAAGGATCGTGCACCACCACGTCGGTAGCTGGTGCCCCGGGCGCGAATGCGAGCACGCCGTCGGTCGATGTCGTGGCGGCGAGACCGTGAGAGGCGAGAAACAGGTGTTGTGGCTCGGGCATGGGAAAACTGTCGAAATTGACAAAGCGTTTCGCGCCGATGTCGAACAGGCGCACAGGTGCGCCCGGCGCACCGATACCCTTAAGGTGCAAATCGAAAAACGCGATCAGCTCGCGGTCGATCGGCGTCACAGCCTCAACGCCGAGGTCAAGCGAACCGACGTGGCGTCCCCACGGGATGTGCAGCCACGGCCCGACCAGGAGGCGCTGCGGGGCGGCCCCGGCTGCGGCGAACGCCTGATAGGAGGCGAGCGTTCCCTCAAGCATGAGGTCGAGAAAGCCGCCGATGTGCAGCCCCGGCACGTCGAGCCTATCGTCGCGCAGCGCCGCCGCGGGCGCGATGCGTTCCCATGTGTCCGGCGCATCGGCGAGCCATTCCGCCCAGTGGCAATGGTGGCCATATTGAGTGAGCGCGGCGGGTCGAACCGGATCGGGCCCCGCCCAGGGCGAGGTGCGTCCCGCGGCCGCCAG
>JASHRR010001364.1 GCA_030037185.1 Xanthobacteraceae bacterium
GAATTCACCCGCGGTGATCTGAAGCGCAAATGGCCGCATCACGTAGCGCTTCTGGCCGAAAACGTGCGGGACCCCGTGGAGAGACAGGTGATCTTTTGCGCTGCCGGTGTCGTATCGGCGGCGCCGCTGAAGTACTTCTTACGCCGTGACGATCTCGAGTTCGTCGTGTTCTGCTTTGGCAAGCCGGAGGATGCGCAGGCGTTCGCGGAACGCTTCGGTGGGGAGCGCCTGACTTCCTCTCCGGGGCGACGGCGATGGTGACAGCCTGTCTAACACTGAGCGCTCCGCGCGTGCCGCTGCTCGTCGCCAGCGTGTCGCATCGGTCAAGCCGGAAACCTCATGCCACCCTTCCTCGCCTCGTCTATTAGACGCAGTCGCAGCGCGGCTCTCTCGGTTTCAGTGGCTGTCTTCAGGTTCAACCCGGCCACTTCATACATGCGATGAATGGCGTCGGCGTGCTTTTCTTGCAGTGCGCCACCATCATCACTCTGCATACGGCGAAACTGATCATTCGTTATGTTGAGTGCGCGGTGATATGCGTCGTCCACGCTCTCGTCAGGCTCCCATTTTCCGAGATGAAAGGCGCAAAGATACATTTCGACCGAAGCCCTGGTGCCCATCAAGATGTCCTCTCGGCCACCCAGCGAACGGGCTATATCCGGAAAAGCGGGTATTCCTCAATGCATGCTCGCTATAGGTGTTTCTTATAGCCTATGTCGCCAGCGGCACGCCGGGTACAACTGAGCGTGTTATTGACATTTTGTAATGTGTTAAATTGTGTTAATGTTGCTGTGCGCGGCTGTGCTGGTCGCCGCGGATTCTTGGTACCGATTTCCCCATCCCCCAGCACTATCGCTGAGATCGGAGCCGCTTCGAATTCCCGCTCGGTCGTTACGAAATGCCGGCGCCTCCTCGAAAATATCCCTCGGCGCACAGCAGCGCTTAGCACTTCAATTTCTTGCCGGCAGTCCGTTTGGTGCTACCGAAGCGGCCATGTTCGTTAACGGCTTTAAACGCCAGACGCTACTACGCCTAATCCGCGCCGGACTTGCAACGACACGGCGCGACATTGAGGCTGGCGGGCAAACTGTCGGCCGCATGAGGATCACTGAGGCCGGCCGACGGGCGCTCGAAGGTTATTGAGTGCAGGCCGTCGCTTGTCGAGACTACCCGGCGGTTAATTACCGCCGGTAAGCACGCTTGCCAGTGCCGCCGTGGCGACGATGGCGAGGCAGGCATTGTTCATCGTGTTGCGGCGCCCTTGAGCGCCAGGGAAGGGGTGATCCTTCAGGCTTTCCAGGAACGCGTTGCGGCTGGCTTGGTACTGCCGGCGCTCGGCGCGATTGAGATAGAGCGGCCGACGCGGTTGCCACTCCACCTTCACCTCACCGCTGGCGTCGAGCCACATTTCGCAACTGAACGTTCCGACTTGGAATCTCATCCTTCGATCTCTAGATGATCCGCTCATGTTCTCCCCTCCGTTTTCCCACCCACGTCGATTTCTGCTGATTACAGCTTAAAGTCGTCAATTCACAATATGTGTGTTTGTGAAACGGACGCACAGCGACGGCCGTTTCGGCCTTTGTCCGAGGGATTTGTCTTTTGCGGGCGAACGATCAGCTCCGCGGCCAACTGATCTTGCAGCCCCTCACCGGGGGCCTTGGGGTCGCTGTCAGAGTTTGGATTGCCGGCCGGCCAAGGGCGAAAACACGCGTAGGTAAACGCACCGGCTAGCCGCCCCCGGCCAGCTGTTCAATAACCAAGCGCCAAACATACCGCCAACAATCATGCTGGCGAGAAGTCCAAAAATCCAACTCGCTATCTCTCTCATCGCTCGCCGCCGATTAATCCGGCATCGTTACGCCCCCGTCGCAAGGCCCAGCTTGGCCATCCCGAATAAGCCAAGCCAAGTAGCACCATCGAGGATGCGACCCCGGCCCGCATTGCGCCAAGTCAATTGAGCGCCACAAGACCGTCAAGCCGTCTGGCCGGACGAAGCCATCGAAAAGACCGCGGCGAAATTCAAGGTGCCGGCCGGGAAGCCGATGGCGGTAACGGCGATGTCCCCCAGTAGCCTGTCGCCCGTGGCTCTGTTGTTGCCGTTAACCAGTGGTCCCATCTATGCTGCAGCATGAACTTCAAGCGTCTTCCGGCCGGTTTCATCATCCCAGCCCAGCCGATCCTAGCGTCAAAGCCGCCATCCGGCGCCGACTGGGTTCACGAAATCAAGCACGACGGTTACCGAATTATCGTCCGGCGGGACGGTCTAACTCTGCGGCTCTACAGCCGCAACGCTTATGACTGGACCGCGCGACTGGCGGCGATTGCGGCTGCTGCGGAACGTATCAAGGCCAAGAGCTTCACGATTGACGGCGAGGCGGTGGTGCTCGGGCCTGACGGCCTGTCACGGTTCGAGGACTTGTCCCGTCGTGACGCCGCTCGAACGGCGATCCTCTACGCCTTCGACTTGATCGAGCATAATGGCGAGGATCTCCGCAATCTCCCCTTCCTTGACCGGAAGGCTGCGCTGGCGCGACTGCTGCGCCAAACCGAAGCGGGCATTCTGCTCAACGAACACATTGTCGAGGATGGCCTGACCGTATTTGCGCATGCTTGTCGGCTTGGTGCGGAGGGCATCGTATCGAAGAAGGTGGATGGTGCCTACCAGTCGGGCCCGTGCCGCGTCTGGATCAACGTCGGCAATCCCGCCAGCATCGCGGTGCAGCGGGAGCGGAGCGAGATTTGGAATCGACGAGCCTCAGGCAGTGTGCGCCGACGATGACCGGCCGGAAGGGCGAAATCACCCGCGGTGATCTGAAGCGCAAATGGCCGCATCACGTAGCGCTGTCTGCGGACAAGGTGCGGGGGCTCAAGAACGGCGCAGTTGCACGGGCCTTTGCGGCCAGCTTGTCCGCGGCGCCGCTGACATACTCCTCGCGCCGCGATGATAGCGACTTTGTGGTGTTCTGCTTCTCCAATCCGGAAGGCGCCGAGGCCTTTGCCGAGCGGTTCGGTGGGGAGCTATTCCGAGCTGATCGCTAGGGCAGGCCCGCGTCGGGGCCCCGCTGGTGCGTCAGTCGGAGCACGGACTATCATCCGCCCCATGCCCAAGCAACCCAACGGCACGCCGGTAAGAAAACCGCTAGCGCCATCAGTCAAGCGCGGGTTAGGTCGGACGCCTCTGGCACATAGCGAAACCAACGAAATGGAACCCCGTCGGCGTCGCAAGTCCGTTCCGGTGCTTCGTGGTCGGGCGTAGAATGTGCCGGGCGCGTTTGTATCGGTGGCTCAATCTGGTTGCGCGGCCGGCGCGCCCCCCCGTGGCGTAGCTTTGCGAGCCAGTTCGAAGCGGCATTTGGCATGTTCTGGAGTGCCTGGCTTGAAGCCCAATTGCTCGCACTTTTGGCCATAAACCATCCATGGCTTTTTGGAATAGTCGGAGCCGGAGCAGCTCGTGAGCAGGGGTGCTGAGACAGCCGCGACCGCGATAAAGCCCATCAGCCGCATGGGAACCTCCCACCTGGTCTCGCATCGACAACCGCCGTGATCTGATCAGGGTTCCCCACCAAGGCACGAAACTGTGCCGGTCGTCTTGCCATGCTGCGGGTTTGCCGCGGATATTGAGTGAGCGCTTTACGTTCGGTGCATGTAGCTCGCAACGCCTGACCGGTGGCACAGTTCTGACCGGCTCACCGATACTGGCACCATGCCCAAGCGCCCTTCTCCCTGCGAGCTCGAGCCGATGCCGGCGTGGAGCATCTACAAGCTTGCTACAAAGCTCGAATGGCTCGGCATTATTGAGGCGCCCAATGCTAGGGCCGCGATCGAAGCCGCGGCCAAGGAGTTCAATACGGATGCGCGGAGGCTGCTTGCTGTGTGGCGGGGGTCGTAGGAAGGGCTAAACTGACCGGGTGTTCCTCTTCTGGTTGACCTACCGCCATCCTGATAGCCGCGCCGCCGCGTCGTCGTGCTGAATTCGTGTCAGGGCACAGGCTTGACCAGGACAGCACGCGGCAGATCCCTGAGAACATGATGGGCCGCCTCCTGGATGACGGCCATCTCCGGAAGCTGCAGCGGATGCTTCTCAAGAAGAAGCCACCGGGGCCATCGGTGTGACGGCGGACGGCCGCAAAGCGTCGGGTGGGTAAACCATGACTCGCGAAATCACCAAGACCGACCTGCGGCGTAGATGGCCGCACTGCGTCCTGTTACCGGCCGACAAGCTGCGGGGGCTCATGAACAGCGAGATCGTGCGCGCCGCTGCAGCGGCTTTATTGGCAGCGCCGCTGACGTATTCCGTGCGTCGTGACCATCTCGACTTTGTCGTGTTCTGCTTTGCCAAGCGGGAAAACGCCGACGCTTTTTCTGAGCGTTTCGCTGGGAAGCGCATGACGCGCTCTCTGGGACCGCAGCGGCGAGGACCTCGTAGGCTCACATAGTCCGATTGTGCGGCGAAATGTGAAGCGGTACAATTACATAAATCGCCTGTCGGTGTGGGAGCGCGACGATATGGTCGATCGTGCAAATCACGGTTCCTATGTGCTTCACAAGGAAGCGGAGGGCCAGGACAGGCGCATAGAAGAACAGCTGCGCCACCTGCGCCACCTGCGCGGACATTGTGTGGAATGCGGTGGCCCGATTGAATGTGTTGTGGGCGCGGGCTTTGTCATGGCGACTGGATGTTCTGTTTGCCAGGCATGTCATCCGCGAACACCGCGTCGCGCATTAGGACGGGGTTAGGACGCCTAGCACGGTTTCCCCGCAAATTGCGACGTCGGATTTGGCGACCTTCCCACCGCAACCGCCAGCAATCGCCGAGCAGCGGGAGGCGCGCGAGATTGGAATCGATGAGTGTTTGATACCCAAAAGAGATAGAAGCGGCGGCGGATCGTTGGCGGGGGGCGTAGGGGGATGCCAAGCCACCGGTCGCCACGGTCAGATGATGTTTCGGATCGCTTTCTAGGCGACCCTATATCGTCAACTCGACAGAGCCTACATTGGTTCCCTGCCGGGAACCGATCACGGTCGCTTGAGTTCTTGACGCCCTTGTACCGCTCGGACCCGGATGGGGTCGAGCCCGGGCGGCTGTCTAGCGGTCCCATATGCCGCCGCAGACGGATAGATATTAATAAATTCGCCGGTAGTGGTTGGGCCACGGCCCAGATGCATGAAGCCATGCGGGAAAAGCAGGGTGCTCGACGCCCTCTGTGAGCTAGCTCACATAAAAAATCCCGACTTGGGGTTAGTCTGCCGCGCAGATAGCGACCCCGACCAAGCCCCATCCCAACTGGTCGGGGCGGCATCCCCGCCCCTGGCGTTCGGTTTTGAACTCATCAATTTTTGTGGGCTGGCTGCGGGAAGGTTCTGGGGCTCTGCTTTGGCGGGGCCTTTTTCTTTTCGGCACATCCCCATCTCATGGTTACGTTCGGATTAAGTGTTGACGGGCTCCCCGCACGTAGAGCTATTTGCACGGCCAAGCGTCGTGCAGCGCTTCGATAACGAGCGCAGGGAAAAACTCCTGCATCCTCTGCGGCCGCGCCTCGATATAGCGCACGACAACTCGCACCAATTGCTGGCGGCTCACATCGCGTGGAAGCTTCGCACACCGTCCAGCCTCCGGTGCATTCAGAGCCATAACAGCAACGCCTTGAACCAACCCCGCGCAGAACATTGCCAGCCCAAAGAACCCCTCGTCGATCGGTCGTTGCTCAACAACTTCCTTGCAGTGTGGCAACCAATAATTTGCGCTGTAGTCCTCCGCCCACGCCGCCGTTGTCGCCAGCGCCAGCATAGCGCCCATCATGATCGCTTTCATTGGCAATCCCTCTGGAATGTTACGTTCATAGCACATGTTGACGGGCACTGCGCCCGTAGCCACGGGGATTGCGCTACCGCGCCGATTTAGGGCCGCGCCCGAGCCAGCCTTTCAACGGCTGGCTCATCAGGGAGGAAACTGCCAAGATAGGGCAATAGGTGCCTTGCACGCGAACATTGCACGTTAAAGTTTAACGCGCCAACACAACACAGGACTGTACACTGCTATTTTGGCGATGTACCATTATCATAGCTGCCCTTTGGGGATTAGCCGATATCGCCCACTCGAATGGGTAGCGAAGTTGCCATCGGCAAGCATTTTCACTG
>JASHRR010001365.1 GCA_030037185.1 Xanthobacteraceae bacterium
AATCCGGCCAATCGTCTCCACTGTCAGCCGTCCCCCTCACCGCCCGCTTCGAATCAAAGCGAGCAGCGAATCAGGCCGTCGTCACCTCGGCACCGTGCCAAACAAAAACGTCGGCACCTGAATTGGTGCCGGCGCCGCGTAAAGCCGACTGCGATGCAGATTGTGACCGGATGGCCCGATCGCCTCATGCGCCGGCCTATGACATCACGGCGTCATTCCACGAACGCGAACCTTCGGATGCGCTCGGCACCGGTTAGGGATCAACGAAGATGACACGTTCGGGCGCGCTCGCGGCGATGTTTACCAGGTCGCCCGTGGGCGTGGACGCAATATCTCACAGGATCAACGTACCCTTACCGGCTGCGGTATTCGCGGCGAGCTGAACCAAATTCTCTTGAGTATAAACCTTTGCGCGGACGTCGAGGCCGCCACCAAATAGGGTGATGTGCACCAAGTCCTCTTGAGATCGGAGCCATGATTATGAGGCATCTCCGTTGTTCCAACCCGCAGCCCGGCGCTGGCGTTCAGTCCGGTTCCTGGGTTCTTCGCCCACTCCGCATTGAGGCTCTGTTCTCCAGCGCGTCGCTCATATACGGTCGCGCGCGTCCTTGCTGCGCCAATTTTCCACCAGGGCGTCCGCTCAAGTTGTTCCAGAAAAAGCCAGAATAAGCCTCTGGTAGGTGCTCTGCTCGATCGCCTGCAGCATCGGTCTTGGCCAATAGGCACGCTCGCATATCGAACGAACGAGATTGTCTGCCGCGCCTGCGGGGCGAGCATCGTTAAATGGCAGAACCCGCAGTTCTGTCCAGAATCCGGAAGCGGCGACGTTCCCCGTCGATAAACAGATGAGTTTAAGCGCAGCACTCACGCAGGAGGGCTTAATAGCGCTAGCCCCATGATCGTTTGCTTGTGCTCGATGCGCTGGCGCATGGATTTGCGGCATGTCTTTGCCGCCAATCTCCGCCGGTGGATCCGCTGTGCTTGGCCCCAGAACCCAATCGGCATGCGTCGTCTCGACACAAGGGAGATATGCCCGCTTCCCAAGGCGAAAGCGGGCACGTCGGCCCAACTAGCTCATCTTCCCGTGCGCGCCGTGTAGGATTTAGTGAATCCATTGCGCAGGTTTGTCATCGTGAATTTGCCGTCCGCCGCGACCGATGCGGTGATCCCGTGGCCTTGGCAGTTGACGGTCTCTTCGAAGTTCGCGATCTGGTCCGGCGCAGTGTTGTGGGACGGGTCCTTGTCCAGCAGCGACAGATGCTCTTGCCAGATGCCTTCGGTACTGGGGAGCTTGGCATAGCGCAGAAAGGTAACACGTTCGTAGGGCGCGAAGGTCTTGCCCGGGATCGAAATCGGCTTCACGCGGTTATCGGCTGCCCCAAAGCCCTTGCGTGGACCGTTGTTCACGACCACCACCTGCGGCTTGATCGCCCCGATGAAGCCGGGAGCGTTGGCGCCGTCGCCCGCTCCGTGGCGGCCGGTCTGAAAAACAGTCACTTGCCCCACCTTGTTGATCGGGCAGGCGAGTAGCATTTCGGTCCCCCAGTCAATATCGATCGTGTTGAGGTAGGTGAAGCTGTTGTAGGACACCAGCACGCCGACGGTGCGCTGGTTCTCACCGGCGGCCTGTGTCATCTGGGGCGCGTCGGCGCACAGGGGATTGGGTCCGCCGCCATTGACGGACTTATCAATAAACTTCGCGTCCGAGGCGACCACGGTGACCTTTACGCCGCCCTTGAGCGCGATCACGTCGCCCGGCTTCACGATCACACGTTTGCTCCCCGCAATGTCCTTGTAATCGTTAAGCCGGCCGCGATCGACCTCGTCGACGACGTCGCCGTGGTCGTAAAATTTGTCAATCGGGATCATCTTGGAGAGCGCACGCAGACCGCCCACATGGTCCCCGTGGAAGTGGCTAATGAGAACGTGGTCGATTTTGCTCAAGCCGCTCTGTTGAGCTGCAGCAAAAATGCGCTTCGCATCTCGATCGGCGTCCGGATAGCCGGTGTCGATCAGGAATGACTCGCCTCCCGGCGTCACCATCAAGGTGGCCGCGCCGCCTTCGGTATCGATCCAGGTAATATCGAAATTCTTGACCTGCGCTGCGGATTCGTTGCCCGTTATCATCACGCCGCAGACCGCCACAGCCAAAGTACCAAGAGCAACCCCTATAAGAACTCGCTTCATGAGGACCCTCCTTCTTTCTGATGTTCTCGCGAATAGTGCGAGTAGCATGCTTGCACAGCCCGTGCTTCCCGCACAACAAATTGGGCCAGCTATCGGCTTCCGCTAAAACCTTCGGTCCTGAGCCCTGCGTTGGGTCACAGAAGGGCCCAACGCGGATCATTGACTCATCAGTGGCCACGGGGCCGAGAGAGCGTGCCATGGCAATTCGCAATTCGAGGCTCCGAGAACTGAGAATACGATTGACCACACGCCCTCGTTTGCGATGCCCCTTTCCCGGGCAAAACAGCGGCGGCACACGCCCGGAACTTCCGAAGCAGCCCAGCGAAACGCAGCGCACAGGATACTTGGATTGATGTGCGACTATGAGAACTTCTGCGCGATCAGATGCAGCTGGTAGGTACGAACCTCGTCGATCCCAAGCCGATGCGGGGAACGCTTGATATGAAATGACGACTATGTTTTGCCACCGCGTAGATGTATCACTGTCGAGTCGCTGGCGACAGATTGCGGATCGACAAATGGCCCTATTCTGCCCTTTCGAGCGCAAAAGGGAATTTTCGATTGTCGGAACGACGATTGAACAAACCCGCTAGCCGGAATGGACGTTGAAACAGCAACAACCGCAGGTCCCTTCCTGGCCCCGTTGCGCAAGCCTTCGCTCAGGCCCTGCTCGATGCTGTCTTCCAGGGCGCCAAGGAACAGATGCGGATGGTCCACCAGACGTTCGCGGGTGAGGTGGCCGGCCTTCTGGTAATGCTCAAACCAGTGGCGCAGCTCGTGCGTGGCAAGCGGCGCCCCGGACAGGGCCGTCGATCGTCGATCGTCACCGCGCCAGCTTGCCGGCACCGACTCTTTCAGCCCATCGACGATTTTCTATCCGCTCACGATGCCCCCCATTGTCCAGGACCCATTGCTTGTAAATCTTCATGACATGTCGCGCCGGCCGGAGGGTCAGCGGTGTCGGGATGCGGGTTGCCTTATTTCCCCGCCTCGGGCCTGTGGGCGCGACGGGCTGGAATCGTCGTTCGCTAGCGGACTTATCTTGGACGCCATTCCGCTACGCCGCAGGCGGCCCGAACCAAGTGGTAAGCGCATCAGTCAGGCCCCAGTAGGTGCGGTCTCCCACCCAAGCGACATAGCCATCTGGCCGAACCAACACGGCGGTAGGAGCAGGCACCACACCAATTACCGGGAGCTCCCATACATCAACGTGTTTAGCGCCGATCGACTGGACTCGATCTGCCCAGGGAGTGATGTCGAAGCCTTCGGGCATACCGAGATTGAGTAGTACCGGTCGGGCATCGTGCAGCAGAGCGAATACACGCAGCGAATCGTTGGCGGTGATCAGGTCAAGGTCGGGCATGCGGCGTCCGAGCAGCGGATGTCCCTCGCCGAGGTCGTAATGAATGTCCAAACCGGAGATGAGCGCGGCGATCCGTTTGCGAGGCTCGTCCAGGCTTGCCAGCTCAGACACCACTTCGACTAGGGCCTTGACGCGTTCGTTTGCGTGCAGGAGCACCCCCTGAGCCATCGTATGCCGCAACGCGCGTGCGCCGACCGGGTGGCGCTCGGCGTGATAGGTGTCGAGGAGGCTCTCTGGGGAGGTTCCCTTGACCACCTGAGCCAACTTCCATCCGAGGTTCACGGCGTCCTGCATGCCTAGGCCGAGACCCTGACCACCCGCTGGGTAATGCACGTGTGCTGCGTCGCCGGCCAGTAGCACACGTCCGGCGCGGTAGTTGGCGGCTTGCCGTGTCATGTCGGTGAACCGGGAAATCCAGGTAGGACTGTGGACCCCGAAGTCGGTACCGTACACCGCGGCGAGCGCTTTGCTGAGATCGCCAAGGGTGGGCTCGCCGCCAGGTCCGAGCTGCTGCTCAGTTACGATGACCCGCACCGTCCGCCCATCCTCCAACCTGTGCAGGCCGTGGACGCCCGTAGCGTCGTGGCGGATGGCCCGTGGCGGTTCTTCGGTCACCTCAACTTCGGCGATTAGGTTGCTTTTCGTCGGGTCCCACCCCGGGAACTCGATGCCGGCGGCTTTACGGATCAGACTGCGTCCCCCGTCGCACCCGACGAGATACTGCGCGTGCAGCGACTGGCCATCGGATAGCTCGACGTCGACGCCGGTGCTGGCCTGCTCGAAGCGCGTCACCTCGCATCCGTAATTGACCCGCACCCGGAGCTCGGCAATCCACTCGGCCATGATCCGCTCGATGCGGTTCTGCCAGATCCCGAGCGAATAGGGATAGCGCGTCGGCAAGTCGCTCATGTCCAATACGGTCGTGGCGAACATCGCGACCTGAGCCACCCGACCCTCGGCCAGGAACCGGTCCGCGACCCCACGCTGATCTAGCACCTCGATCGTGCGTGAGTGAAAACCGCCGGCCCGTGAGCCGCTGAGCACGTGGTTGGGACGCCGTTCGATGACCGCGACGTCTACCTTCGCCAACGCCAACTCAGCCGCCAGCATCATGCCGGTCGGGCCCGCGCCCGCAATCACGACATCGGCATCCAGCATAGCCAGAAAACCATTTGGGGGGACTTCGGAGAGCTCACGTCTTCACCTTATACCGCTTCCATAGCTACTTGAATCGCTCTGAATTGCTGGAATCGTTGGAGTTTTCGGTGTTTTTCTGTGGCGCGCTCGATCGCGATATGATCCGCTTTTGGCTATCTGATTCGGGAGGACGGATGGTCAAGTGCACCAAAAAGGAAATCCGGAAACTGAAAACGGCGCTGCGGTGGAAAATGCCTGCGG
>JASHRR010001366.1 GCA_030037185.1 Xanthobacteraceae bacterium
ACACCGCCGACAGCGTTCGGTGTGCGGGCACGGTCCTAGGCAAGGCACCGACGATCACCGCTGAAGCCAAGGCTTGGCTTAAAGACCTGGCTTGCCGTAAGGCCAAGGAACTCGGCTACCCACACGAACTGTGGACGACGCGCCTTCTTGCCAGCCATGCGCGTGAGCATGGGCCGGCGGAGGGGCATGGCTGTCTCGCCAAGCTGGCCCAGGGCACCTTGTGCAAGATCCTCGATAAGCAGGAGATCAATCCAGCTCACACAGCGATCAAGCTGATCCTCGACCGTCATTCCGCCCACATCTCCAAAGAGACCAATGCCTGGCTCGTCAAGCAGCCTGCCGGCTGCTTCCAATTCACCTTCACGCACACACACGGCTCGTGGCTCAATCTCATCGAGGGCTTCTTCTCCAAGCTCACTCGCTCGGTGCTGCGTCACATCCGCGTCGAATCTAAAGAGGAGCTCAAGGATCGTCTCATGGCCGCCATGGAGTACTTCAATCAGGAACCGGTCGTTCACACTTGGTCCTACGGGCTCGACCGGGCCAAGTGATATGATTCTAGCCATGAAATCGATGTACTAGCTCCGCTTCATGCGCCAGAGTTGAAAGCCGGAGCTAGCGATCGCTCGTTCGATTTCATGTCTCGAAAGGTTGTGGGGAGGCTCCTTATCGGGGCCTACCGCGCCGACCAAGTGCCAAGGGCGGAATTGCTCCGGCAGCTTGCTTCCCGCGATATCCCCGGCAAATGCCCGGAGCTCGCGCTTCGCATCTGATTTGAAGATGTAGATACGCATCTGTCGCCTCATTGTGCTCTGCCGGCGTAGATGGGCGGCGCGGTCGATGCCGCTGCCAGGCCCGTTCTTCGCCCTTTTCGTTTCTTCGGTGGAGCGGCGATCAAGCCAATCAAGGATCGCCTGCTTGCGAGCAAACTTGTGCCTGACGACGCACCGATTCAGCCTTCCACGTCTCGTGTGGCCCGCTCCGATGGCTTCTCGTAGGACGACGCCAGTTCCTCTCCTGAACACACCTTACCGCTGCACTTTCTTCTTCAGGACACGAAGTACCTGGTCGACGTTGTTGTCGCGGACGAGGACTTGGAAATGCTTCACTGCTCATTGAGGTCAGCGCATTGTGTTAAGGGTCGCAAATTGCCAGAAACTACCGAGAGCTCGCCGCGAATCTCGGAACAGGACATTTGGTATGCTGAGGCCTACGCGCACACGCGCAGGCACGGTCGCCCACTCGTCACCGCAGGCGCGGCACGGCCAACGGCAATAGCCTCTGCCCCAGCATTCCGAGGCCTTGAGGCCGATCGACGCACATCCCTCGCAGATTGGGCGACGCCCGTTGCCGGTGTCATTATCATTTCGACGGAGCTTAAGCGGGGCTCCCAACGCCGGCTGATTTCACGGGCAATGTCGATGGAGCAGGTCTGAGTCACGCCGGTCGCCCTGTTCGAGGCGGGAGCACAATCCGGTCTCTCAGCCACCGGCGGCCGGGGCGATACCGATGGTGTCGCCAACATAGGGGTTGCCGGTGCAAATAGCCAGTCTTTTTGGTATCCTGGCCCCGGCACCCTTGCGGAGCGCCCGCCGATGCTCTATTTGTGGTCAATCGAGTTTCGGCCGAACGACTTGGCCCTGCCGCGCAATCCGCGTTGGACTGACGACCTCCTCCAAATCTCGAACACTGACCGGGCCGCGCGACTGTGCAGCCCAGCAGAACACGCACCTGAAAGAAGGGTCATATGACGCAAGGTACAGTAAAGTGGTTCAACGGCCAAAAAGGCTTCGGCTTTATCCAGCCGGATGACGGCAGCAAGGATGTATTTGTGCACATCAGCGCCGTTGAACGTGCTGGGATGCACAGCCTGAATGAGGGACAAAAGGTTTTGTTCGACGTAGTATCCGATCGCAGGACCGGCAAATCCTCGGCAGACAATCTGCGCGCCGCCTGATCGGCGACGCGGGTAGCCAGGGCGCCTTGACCACGGATGTACTGGCCCGGCTGGGGATTTGGCCCTGTGCGACGCGGGGTTCCTTTGCCGGCGCCCTGGCGGTTGCAAGAACCGTAATTTATTTCGCGACACTAGTGCAAGCCGATCTGTTGGGTCGCTGCCGACGCGGTTGAAGATCCATTATCTCTAAAATACTTGCCGCCTATCCACTGAAGCGTGCTGTTGTGAAGGGGTGAGAGGGCGCCGATCTACGCTGACGTATGGCCCGTCGTAAGCGGTGAGGAAGGCGCGGTCCAGGCGCGTTGTTGATGCTGGGAGCTCAAAAGCGCCACGCCCAGTATTCATCGCCAAAAGTACTGCAGGAGGCATGCCAATGAGTGCACGATCAGAAATAAAGATGGGAGCGAGGCCGTCCAGCGAGCTCCAGCAACCGGTACCAAGTCAACGCCGAAGAGCTGACACAAAGCAATTCCGACTGCAAGTGGACCGGCAAACGAAGAGCTCTTACGCGAGTTACGAAGCAGCTGAACAGGCGGGCCTGCAAATCAAGAAAAGCCATCCGATCGTTTCGGTGACGGTGTATGACTCGGTTGGAGGCGTCAACAAGTCAATCGATCTACCCAATTCCTCGGGCGAACCAGCGTCTTGATGCGAATTTGTCGTTTGGTGCCACGTACGAGCTAACCGGCTCCGTGTCAGCAGCATAATCGTCTCGATAGCAGCTTGAGAAGAGCGCACGAATGGAGCACTTGAAGCACCATGGCGCTACTCCGGGGATGCCGATCCCTCTCGGCTTCCTGCCGATCGCGTGGTAAAGATCGAGTCGTCGAGCTGGATTTAAAGCGGCGGTATACTAACCAATAGTGCCAAGCCTTGAATAAGGTCTCGCCGACGTAGCGCGCGGAGAACAGCAGTGGATTCTCGCGCTGCAACGCTGGCCCTGCGGTCGCGCGCGAATTTCAATCGCACCGCGCCGCCGTCCAATGGATGCACGCCTCGAACTTCATCGTGAGATAGAACCACAGGATGGTCGATATGGTGGTGCCGGGCGTCCCATCCATTTCGTCGCGGCATTTAAATGTCAGAACGGTTTACCATCGGACCGCCCGAGCCGCTCAAGATTGATGTCGGGGACTTCGCCAGTCACCTGCGGGAGTAAATCCGCCCGGACGCCGAAGACGACCCGCTGCAGTCCGTCAAGGGCGTCGTCGCCAGCGCCGCCGGCTTTTTCTGGACCGATAAAAGACTCCTCTGCCGAATGTCTCAGCCGCCTCCGTGAGGCTGCCGGCAGCTGGAATGAGGCCCACAACGGCCTATTCAATCAACTCGTCGGCAAGCGAGAGGATGTTGACCGGCACGTCGAGCCGCATCGCCATGGCGGTCTTGGATTGAGTACCAGATCGTGCCGGGAGGGAGCTTGTAGCGGCAGGCCAGCGGGTGTTTCGCCTTTGAGAATGCGGTCGATGTAGGGCGCGGCCTGAGCGAAAGACTGCGCGATACTGTTTCATACGACATCAGGCCGCCTTCCATCGCAAAGAACCGATGGCCCCATATAGCCGGCACGCGATATTGCACAGCCGCCCTGATGATTCGAGGGCGAAGGAGCGCAGTGACGAATTTCGGCATCACGACGAGACCGCCATTCGGCTCGGCTGCAAACTGCGCATGGCTTTGCATTTAGAGCGGATTCCGGTCATGTCTGTTAGCAAGCGTAGCCGGCATGGCTCAGAAAATTCCTGCATTCTTCAGGACTGAACTTCTTCAGAAGGTGACCGATCAAGCGGATCAGCCCTGGAATCGTGCGCTCAGCCGCCTTGCGCAAAAGCGCCTTCAGTTTGCTGAAGGCCATTTCAATTGGGTTCAAGTCGGGCGAATACGCCGGCAGATAAATCAGATACGCACCTACCGCTTCAATCGCCTCCCGGACGCCGGCAACTTTATGCACCG
>JASHRR010000152.1 GCA_030037185.1 Xanthobacteraceae bacterium
CGCGTTCGATGTAATCGTCCCGCCATCGAATTCAGCCACCACGGCTCGACGTCCGACGGCTCCAAACTCAAAGCGAATCGGCGTACACTCTGTCTGCATCGGGGTTCCCCGCGAATTGATGGAAAGCTGTTCCGGCACAACAACTTTCGCTGATTCGCGCCCCCGATGCGCTCAAATGTTTGAGAATTCCGGGCTAAAGGCAGCAGCCGTTGCAGTTTTGGCTGTTAGTACTCGCTCGCTGGTATTTCCGAAATGCTGCGCAATTTCCCAACTGACGAGGAGGTCCTCACCGTCGATATGCATGTTGACGATCATCGGGCCGTTCTCGACCGCAAGCGCTTTGTCGATCTTGCCGAAATCGTCGGGCCGATCGACTCTGAAGCCCTTGGCCCCAACACCGGCGGCCAATTTCTCGAAATCCGGGTGAGCAACTTCCGCATATTTGGCCGGGAAACCTTTGTGTTACTCGATCGTGCCGCTCTTGCCCGACGGCGTTATCGTTGAATACGAAAACGGTGAGCAGGTTGGGACTGCCCGCTGTGTGGAAGTCGGCCATGTTGATGATGAACGAGGCATCTGCGGTAACCTGAGTGACTCACTTGCCGGTTCGTGCAACACATGCGCCAAGCGCGATGTCAGCCCAACCACGCCGAGTGACCAATTGTCGCCGCTGGGGCTGCTGAGGGCCTGACAGATGACCGCGACGGCGTGCCCGCCGTCGAACACGAGACTGCGATCGCGCCCCGGCAGCTTGTCTTGCAGATAGTTGGCAGCGCGGCGCGGATCGACCCACTTGCCGTCGTCGTAGCTTATCGTCGGCGGCGTCCATCAACGTGGCTTCATAGCGGCGGCTATTTAATGAGAGGGAAATTCGACCGCCGCGCCGTTCGGTCGCTTTCAGCCCGACCAAATCCACCAGGTCGTCTGGCCGGCGGTCGATAGCGGGCGTTGAGAAAACGATATGACCAAACTGTCCAATAAAATGCGGCGTCATCGGTTTTCCTCTGCAGTTGGTTGCGCAGGTGATACGGGCACAGTCGAAAATACCCACACCCGGCTGGCCCGATAATGAATTATTTTTGCAATAGACTGTGTGGCCCTTCTCGAAGATAAGAATAACTACGTTCCGATGAGGCTGTTGACGAGGTCATATCGCTCACGCCCGAAAATGTACCGCCTCGAACCAATTGGTTTTGTACCTGAGCCTAGCCAGGGCCCTGGGCACGGCCTTTGTCTGTTCTGACCCTCGTGTGCAAAAACTCGATCAGCGCTTGCAGAGTGGCAGGACGCTTTGCCCTATTCGGATAGAACAGAAAAAAGCCTTCTGTCGGCAATGGACCAGATTCCTCCAACACTCGAACAAGCCGTCCATCAGCAATCATCGGAGCTGCGTGCTCGTCAAGCGTATAGTTGATGCCGAGCCCCTCAACCGCGGCGCTAAGCGCCAGTTCAGGGTCGCTGACAATGACCGAACCTTCGACCTCGAATTCAACAGCCTTGTCACCGACACGGAATACCCAAGGAAGAAATTCACCGCTAGCCAGGCGGAGCCGGATACAGTTATGCGCGTGCAAGTCGGAAGGTACCGCGGGTTTTCCGCGCAGCGCCACGTATGCGGGGGATGCAATTGCGACAAAGTGCAAATCATCGCTGATGCGGACGGCTGTCATTTCACGGGCAACGCGGTCACCCTGCCTGAAGCCCGCATCGAAATGATTTGCGACGACCTCGGTTACCGCCATATCAATCGATATCTCCACCGAAATCTCCGGATATTCCAACAGAAAGTCGGCCAATAAAGGAGCGAGTACGCATTTTGCGGCGAGCGGCGGGGCCAGGAGTCTGAGATGACCGGCCGGCTTGTCGCGAAATGCATTGACGGACTCGACCGCCTCATCGAAGGCTTCGAAAAGGGGCCGGAGTTGCTTCATGAGCCGTTCACCGGCGTCCGTCAACGAGACGCTGCGGGTTGTGCGGTTTAACAGTCGAACGCCTAGCCGCTCCTCCAAAGCCCGGACGGTTTGGCTGAGAGTGGCCGTCGAGCGGCCCAGGCGCTTGGCCGCCCTCGTAAAACTGGCCTGCTCGGCCACGGCCACAAAGATGCTCAGCTCAGCAAATTGAGTGCCGCGCATATCTCCCTCTGACTTTAGCCCTCACCGGGCGGACTTCGCGCAAGCGCAGCGCTACCCTCGGGCGAAAATCGGTCGACATCGATCCAACTATCCGATTCCTGTAGCGGCTAACCAAGTATTTTCAAGAGAACTGATGCGACGTGAGCTCGATAGCCGCATGATGGAACCGTCAGCGGCCTTTCTTTGGGCTTCGGGCAATTCGCCGCTTTGGAGCAGGCAGCGCTTGTGCCGGCCGTCCAATCCGCCTGACATCAGCGCGGACGAAATCAATGAATGCAGTAAGTGCAGCCGGGTTTTGCCGCCGGCTTGGATAGTACAGAAAGAAGCCATCAGACGGCGGCGGCATCCATGTCTCCAGCAGCGGAATAAGTTGGCCCGAGGAGATCCACGGGGAGATGTAGCCGTTGAGCACATGAAGTATGCCGATCCCGTCCAGCGCCGCGCGAATCAGAGGATCTGGTTTGTTGGCAACGAGGGTCCCTTCGACGTCAACCTCCAGGAGCCTGCCCTCCTTCATAAAGCGCCATGGTTCGAACGTCCCGCTCTCAAACCGCGTCCTGAGACAATTGTGCGTGCTCAGATCCTCCGGCGTTTCCGGCGGTGGGTGCCGCGCCAGATACACTGGAGACGCAACGACCACGAAACGCAGATCGTCCGTAATCCGCACCGCGATCATGTCTCGCGCGACACGACTGCCAACCCGGATACCCGCATCGTATCGTTCCGCGATAATATCCATCAGCGAGGACTCGACCGTGACGTCGACGATGATATCGGGATATTGCGCCAGGAAGCGCCGCAGCAGCGGCGCCAGCACGAATGACGCAACGGGCGGCGGCACCGTCAGCCGAACACGGCCCGCTGGTTTGTCGCGGGACTCGCTCACAGAGCTCACAACAGCAGCAAAATCCGTGAGCAGCGGCCGCACGCGTTCGAGCACCTGATCGCCTGCCTCCGTCACCTCAACACTGCGGGTCGTGCGATTGAGCAGGCGAATGCCAAGACTGTCTTCAAGCCCGCGGATGGTTTGACTGAGCACGCTCGCCGACATGCCCAGATCATCGGCAGCTTTGGTAAAGCTCTTGCGCTCGGCGACGGCAACAAAGGCGGTCAGTTCGACGAACCGGGTTGCACGCATGGGATAGGTCTTATCGATGTGGGGCTTGAGTGCAAAAGGCCGGTCGCAGCAGACCGGAAAGGAGTCGCATTAGAAGAAACTGATGATAACGCTCGATAAACCACATCGTCCACCAGGATATCCAAACGGCAGGACAGCTGAGGGAACCTACGGTCGCTGTCGGCTCGACGTAGGGCGGTGCGCCAGCCACCCCTGCCCCGACCTCGGACTGCTCAAGCGACGACGCTTCCTTGATTCCAGGTTGCCCGAACGATTGCACAGGCTCGTCGAAAAGGCAGACGACGCCAAAGTGGCGTGTTTCCCAGCGAACGGTGGCACGTCAAACATTGCTTGCTTGCGTTTCGCATCTCATGGCAGCCGATGCGGCTTGCCAATGGACGAAGCCGCGGTCATTTCGCCGACGCCAGCAAACTCGGCTGGACCAACTGAAACAGCGGCCACGTAGGATAGCCCCGCCCATCGATATCTCCGACTTATCTATGCCACGTGGCGATTTTAATTGCCGATTCCGCCGGCGGCCTGTAGCTCTCAGCAGTTGCTCCGCGTACCGCTCTCGGCAAGTTCCAGGCGCAGCGAATGGATCCACGAACTGGCCACGGCTGTTCCGAGGGCTCCGGGGGAGGCGCAATCGCCACGGTCTTGTTCTTCCTGAGGTTCTGCGGAGCGGGGCTTCGACCCTCAGTCGATTGACGCTTTTGAACACGGCGGGGATCGACCGATTCTGGATGCCAGTTTTTGATTGATCGATTCCTTCCGATTGCTGCCAACAATCACGGAGAGGTTGAATCGTTTCATTGCCGCGCACTTTGCCTCGGCGACCGGCGACGCGCGCGAACGGATGGCGAACCAGCGGTTCACTGCTTGCGCACATTGCGGCCCGGTCTCGCTACGCGCGCACGCAACACGGGTGACGTCCGGCAAGGCACCCACGATGGCGCTGCTCGAAATCAACCCTGATCCAGCAGCGCGCCTTGACCGCGACTGCCAGCATTTGCTCCGCGTACCGCTCTCAGATCAGCCGCCGGACGGCGAATTGATCCATGAAGCTCTGAAGGAGCGCGCGCCTTCCCCCATTGGTGATCTCGTCGTTCTAGCTGACCAGGCCGGTTTGAAGGAGATGTACGCCTCTCCGCCCATGACCCAGGCTGCCCGCGACGCTGCGAATATGGCGGAAATGCTGGCGGCCCAGCCTATGCCGGCTGCGCCGCCGCAGGCGCGCGTAGCCGCCACGGTCTGTTCTTCCAGACAATTCTGCGGACCGGGTCTGCCCGGCGTCGCGTTGTTCGGCCGCGTCGTGCAAGAAAATCCGGCAAACGGGTTTCGGGGCAGCAACGTCGCCCCGAGCGTCAGGCCAAGGGCGTCGGCATTCATCCCGGAGACCGCCGCACCAGCGAGGACGCCCGAGATCGGCGCCGCGCGGTCAAAGCGCTCCGGCGAGGGCCGCGACGATTTCCCCTCTACGACGGCAGCGCCGGTTCCGGACCGAGCGGAACGATGCCATTCGGGTTAAGGGCCTTGATCGAGTAGTAGCCTTTCTTGATGTGGTCGACGTTGACGGTCTCCCGCACGCCCGGGATGGCGAGGATGCGGGCTACGTAGGCCGTCAGGTTCGGGTAGTCGGCGAGCCGCTGGCGGTTGCACTTGAACAGACCGTGATAGGCATTGTCGAAGCGCACGAGCGTCACGAAGGTGAGGATATCGGTCTCGGTCAGGCGCTCACCAATCAGGAAGGCGCGCCCGGCGAGGCGGCGCTCCAGTTCGTCGAGCATCTCGAACACGTCGCGAAATCCGTCTTCGTAAGCGGCCTGCGTAGTGGCGAAGCCAGTGCGGTAGACGCCGTTGTTGAGCTTGCGGTAGACCGGCTCGTTGAGCGCATCGATCTCCGCGGCGAACTCCGCCGGATAGAGGTCGATCGCACTGTTGCTGAACCTGCCGAACGCGGCGTTGAGCATGCGGATGATCTCGGACGACTCGTTGTTGACGATGGTCTGCCGCTGTTTGTCCCACAGCACCGGCACGGTGACGCGGCCGGTGTAGTGCGGATCGGCCCTGGTGTAGATCTCGTGCAGGTAGGTGGCGCCGTTGAGCGTGTCGCGGTCGGCGCCGGGGAAATCGCCGAACCGCCAGCCCTGATCGGTCAGGAACGGCTCGACTACGAGCACCGATATGGCGTCGTCGAGGCCCTTGAGCTTGCGCACGATCAGCGTCCGCGACGCCCACGGACAGTTCAGCGCGACATAGAGGTGGTAGCGTCCGGCCGCCGCCGGAAAGCCGCCCCCGCCGGTCGAGCCGGCACTTCCGTCGGCGGTGATCCAGTTGCGGAACTGCGACTCCTGCCGGACGAAGGCACCCTTCTCGTCCTTGGTATGGACCGGCTGCCAGGTGTCGCTCCATTTGCCGTTCACAAGCATGGGTGTTTACTCCTGATCGAGGGCCCGTCGCCCGGTTGGGCTTTCAGCGCCTTGACGCGCGTCTTTGACTCGCTATGGCGAAAATCAGGCATGGTGTCTCCTCCGCTCCAACCATTAATATGACAAGGCTCGCGGGCGCCGTCGTGATCACGTGCTTGCTTTCAGCGTCGGCTTTTTCGTGACGAGGCCTTCAATGAATCCGGGCATGGTTCTCAAGAAAGCGGCGGTCTTGCGCTTCTTCAAGAAACTTAGCCTTCGAGTCCTCGGGCGCGACGAAGCTGTCAATCGGTATGTTTTGCATGTTGCTCATCTCCTTTTCGCCTCACGGGCTGTTCTTCGCAGCGTTTAGGGTAAAGTTCGGGCCCGACGTCGCAAGTCTATCTGTGTGGTGCGACGGCCGGGCGGGGCGGCACCTTGCCTCCATCGACAAGGTAGATGGCGGATGTTAGCCCCTGTCCTTGCTGCAAACGGTGTGCTCACATTCGCGACATCGTCGTTCTCGCTGACCAGGTCCGGTTGCAGGTGATGAGCGCCTCGCCGCCGTTTTCGGCGCTAACATACGCCGAAGGACCGCTTCCATTATCCACACACTCCCGAATGGACTGTGTGGACGGAATGAAAAGTCATCGTGGGCGTCCCGAAGCGCGCTTTCGTTGCAGCCAATGGCCGCCAGGTGACGATGCACCTGATGCGATCCCTCCCGGCCGGCCACAGGCGGCGATCCGAGCGGCGAGCGTCTGGCCAATAAAGCGCGCAGCAGTTCCCGGGACCTCGACGGCTCCGCGGATGCACGCTCTATCACGCGAGCGGGTCCGTTAGATTGAGGTAAGGACACGCTCAACGGTAAGTGCTACGATTTCGATCTCGG
>JASHRR010001367.1 GCA_030037185.1 Xanthobacteraceae bacterium
TCGACACAAGCGCGTCCCTCGGCTGGCAACTCGGCATACACGCGATCGGTGACAAGGCGATCGTTACGGTCGCGACAGCATACGCGCGCGCTCTCAAGAATTATCCTAAGCCAGATGCCCGCTGGTTTCTGTCGCATCTCACCATGATCCCCCCGGCTTCGACGCTGGACCTCATGGCCAGCAACGGAATCTACGCGCTCAGTTACCGCAATCTGTGTTCGTCACCGTTCCCATCGTTGTCGCCTCATCAGTACAACGTCCAGCATGTGCGGAATGCTGTGTGGCCAGCCTAGAATTGCCGGCAGTATGGAGGTGCAGGCCCACCACACAATTATCCACGTCGCAGAGGAACTCATCAATCGCATCGGGGCCACGATCTGACTGGGACGGGGCTAGGTCGCCGTATTATGGTGCTGCACATCCGTATGTCGGCTTCTGGTCAAACGCGCTCGATCAAATGAGAACGCCGCGTCCGCAAGATGCGCGAGCGCGTTGGGCGCGCGTTTGACAGGCGTGACGAGTGCCCCGTAGGCTTTCGCCTGATTAACGATGGACCGACTGGCGCGGACCGTTTGAGGAGGAGAACATGAACTTGCAGCGGCGCGATTTTCTTTTGGTAGTGACACTGACGGTAGCGGCTGTGACAACCGGCTCCGCGCAAACAGTGGCGCCGACCGTTGGGCCAGCCCATGACGTCAAGCAAGGCACCGCGTCCATCCCGGATTTCTCCGGCGTGTGGACCCATTCGATTCCCGGTTTCGAGCCGCTGGCATCGGGTCCGACTGCGCTGGTCAACCGGTCGCGGCGCCCGAACGGCACCGGCAACATCCTCCAGCTTGTCGGCGATTACACCAACCCGATCTTGAAGCCGCAGGCGGCGGAGATCGTGAAAAAGCACGGCGAGATCGCATTGAAAGGCATCGGCGATCCGAACCCGCGCAACCAATGTTGGCCGTCGGGGGTGCCTTTCGTTTTTACGGACCGCCCAACGCAGCTCGTGCAAACGCCGGACAAGATCACCATCCTTTATGGCCACGATCATCAGGTCCGTCAGGTGCGCTTGAACGAGCCTCATCCGGCGCGAGTGGTGCCGTCCTGGTACGGCGATTCCGTCGGCCACTACGAGGACGACACCCTGGTGATAGACACCGTGGGGTTCAAGATCGGACCGTTTTCAATGATTGACTGGTACGGCACGCCATACACGCAGGCTCTACATGTTGTCGAACGGTATCGGCTGCTTGATTACGCAGCCGCGAAAGAGGGGTTCGATCGCGACGCCAAGCAGCATAACCCCGTCCAAGGGATCAGGGACCCGAAGGATCCGGGCAAGTATCTTCAGCTACGATTCACGATCGAGGACGAAGGCGTCTTCACGACGCCGTGGACAGCGACCATGACGTATGTGCGCGACCCGGACGGTTGGCCGGAAATGGTTTGTGCTGAAAACATCCAGTGGTACTCGGGAAAAGACGCCGAGGTGCCGCGGGCCGACAAGCCGGATTTCTGAGGGCGAGAAATTACGAACGCGAATTGGTAACGGCATCCGGCATGGGTGCGCGCCGTGACAAGGCGGGGCAACCGCTTGCGAAGGCTCCAGCTATCTCGTCACCTCCATAGCGGCCTCCTGCTTCCGGCTGTGATCCGATGACCCTTTTGGGGGACGGCTGACGCGGTTGGTTGCCGAGCGAAACCATGCCCAGCTGCCGCGCCGGCGTAGTGGCGACAAGATGTACACAAGCAAGCGTACGCAACACGAGAAAATCGAAGAAACGCGCCGACTAGCTGCGCGGCAGGTTCTCGCCCCTGGCCGGACCACGCTGCGCGGCCTTCAAATCGATTCGGGAGATTGAAACCGCGCGTCAGCTCAAACGCATTACCGCACCGGCACCAATGCGACCCGCGACGAAATCCGCGAAATAAAGGCATCGCGCACAGGACTGAAAAATTATGGTAAACCCATCATGATCGATCATATCACCTTCGGCATATCGGACTTCGTGCGCTCGGTGCTTTTTTATGACCGGGCCTTCGAGCCGCTTGGCGTGACGCGCTTGTTTGATGTTCCGCTTGAACAGTCGGGCGGCATCCGCATCGCGGGCTATGGCGATGACAGGGCGTGGTTCTGGATCGCTGAGCAAGATGCGACGCGCGGAAAACTGCACGTTGCCATCCGCGCCACAACCCGCGCTGCTGTCGGTGATTTCTACCGGGCGGCACTCGCTGCAGGCGGCCGCGACAATGGTGCGCCTGGGCTGCGGCCGCATTATCGTCCCGATTACTACGGCGCCTTCATCCTTGATCCCGATGGGCACAATATCGAGGCCGTTTGCCGCGCTACTGGCTAAACTATGGAGTGGCGGATCAGAAAAATCGGCCGGTGCACCCGGTTGGCGGCGCACTCTCTGCTGTCATCTCGCCGCCCCTCTCGGGGTTGGAAAATGACGCCCAGAATGCGGGCAGGCGTTCAGCGGGCTTGACTTGTCGTTCATGTAGCCGCGGCGCGACCGAGCTTCGGATCAGCCTTCATGATGGCGAATGTCGAGGTGGTGAGCCGGGTGGCTGCCTCCGAAGCGACCGAGCAGCGCGAGACGAAAAGCGCCCGCGCACCGGCATAAAAAAATCCCGCGAGGCCGGACAGCGGCTTCCGCGCCGGGCTTGTCGGGCCTGCGGTGTCGCGGGCCGACACCACGACCCAGTCGCCGTCAGCAACTGTCAAACTCGGTCGGCTGCTTCAAAAGCGTAAGCGCGAGCGAGGCTTCGCCAAGACCCTCGACATCGCACTGCAACAAGACCATGGGTCGCAAAATAAACCACCCGATACTCAAGCCAGTGCGGTCCGCTTCGCCACGGCGCTGGCGTCGCTGCCAGGACGTCGCCTGCCGACGCAGCGAGCTTCCTTGCAACCGCCTTGAGTCCGGTCGATGCCTGCGCCCTGCCACGCCGTAGCCCCTCGTGACGGCGAAGCCAGCTCTGCCCGGCACTTCAGAGGTGGTGATGAGCCTTATTCGCAAGTCACAGGCCCTCTGCGTTCCGTGTCCGGGCTTGCCCCCGGTCACCTCGATATTTGCACCAGCGTTCACCCAATTTTCAATGTGACCGAATTCGGCTCTCAGCGCCTCGGATTTGCCGGCCGATGGTGCTATCGGCTTTTACCGCGAGGTGGTGTCAGCGGCATGAAGCGAGACGTAGAAGCGGGTGCGCTGGGCGGTCGACGGGCTCATCGTGGAGCACAAAGCCTAATGGTTTTAGCTTTGTTCGCAGGCTCGCTGAGAGCAGCACCTTGTATGTTGGCTGGCGACGCCGCGGCCACGGACCGGGTGGATGAGAATCCCACCATCGAGGATGTTCAACTGCGCTCCGCATGTGCTGCCTCGGCGCAGCAGATTCTTGAACGCAACTTCGTTCGGTCTGCCCTCTATCAAGATCAATTCTGGCGCTACAGCCCGAGCACGAACCGCTGCTATGTGGAAATCAGGGTGCAAACCGGCGGACTTAGTGAGTACTCCGACCGCTTCGGACAGTATCTTTACGATGGTGAGACGCGAGAGCTGCTGGCGTTTGCGCAAATTCAAAACGGGAAAAAATCTGGCAAGGTGTTCGACCTCGACCACCCCACAAAATCGTTCGACAACGCCGGTTGGGATGATGCGAGCGAGTATATTTACACCATGATGGCTGGCGATCGGCGATAAACCATCGACTCGAGGCAGCCGCGTGCCCAATCCAGCCGAAGCCGTTTTGGCCGATTTAGCCAAGTGCACGGTCGTGGCGGGGACTGTCGGGGCCACCGCCCCGGTTATTTTTCTTCTTGACGTTCGGGCCGCGGGACAAACGTGGCTACGCCCACCTTGATGATTGCAAAGGATCACAATCCACTCTTCGGAGCGAGCGGCGATGACTATGGCGATTGAGGCAATGCAGAAATTGAAGAAATCTCGAGGTTGGTTGCGGGCGACGCCGTTTTCGCTCGCGCCAGCTCGGCACGGGCCTTGGCCAAGTAGTGGCGTCCCATCATCCGGTAGTTCTCTCGAATGTCTTTGGCCGTCGTAATTCGCGTCAATACCAGGAATTCCAGAGCAAGATCGTGATAGTGCTGTGCGCGTTTAGCGTAGTCTCTCATCTCAATCGCCCACCCTATCTATCGCCCCGTCCTCAGGCCCGAATCCGAGCCGCTTGCGTTAATTATCTGTAATGATTCTGTTAGGAATACGTCGGCTGCGTGATTTGGTTGCGACCTTACCGCTGCACCGCCGCCATCATCTTGTTCATGTCGGGATCACGACGGGAACGATTTACAACCAGAGGATTGCTATTGGCCATGCGCTCCACCCGCGTGGAAGCCCTGGGGAAGGGACGGGGGGCGCGCGAACCCAGGGCCATTACCCTGCCCCGGTCCGTCGCCCGCGCGGCTCTGGCCGCGCGTCACCGGCTTCGAGGCGCTTGTCGAGGTAGCTTGTCACCGAGGTCATCAGCGGGCCAATCTTGCCGTCAAAAAAGTGGTTAGCGGACTGGACGACCCGCGAATCGATGACGATGCCCTTCTGAGTCTTTAGTTTCTCGACGAGGCCGACGACATCCTTATAGGGCACGACGGCGTCTTTGTCGCCGTGAATGATGAGACCTGAAGAAGGGCAGGGAGCGAGAAACGAGAAATCATAGAGATTTGCGGGCGGAGCGATCGAGATGAACCCTTCTATCTCGGGTCGGCGCATCAGGAGCTGCATGCCGATCCAGGCTCCAAACGAGAAGCCGGCGATCCAGCAGCCGCGCGCTTCCGGATTGATCGATTGCGCCCAGTCGAGGGCGGAAGCGGCATCAGCAAGTTCTCCCTGGCCGTGGTCGAACGAGCCCTGGCTGCGTCCGACGCCGCGGAAATTGAAGCGCAGCACGGAGAAGTTGCGATGCGCGAACGCATAGTATAGTTGGTAGATAATCGGGTGGTTCATGGTGCCGCCGAATTGCGGATGCGGATGCAACACAATCGCGATCGGGGCGTTCTTGACCTTGGAGGGATGGTAACGGCCTTCTATCCGGCCCGCGGAGCCGGTGAAGATGATTTCGGGCATAGCTACGACCTCAATGCTTCGGCGGCAGCGCTCATAGTACTCCCGGACTCCTCCCGCACCGCGGGGAAGGCAAGGCAGACGCTAAGGGCGCGCTTGACGCCCTGTTCGGGCGCGCTTAAGTCTTCAAAAACGCTCGACTTTATCGGACTGCTCCCTGCCTGCCCGGGACGTGGGGGGCAGGGGAGGGCGCGTCGGGAGAACGAGCACGCATTTCGCGTAATTTTTTGCCTGATCAAGGGGAGAAAAAGCAAGAACTTCATGCACGAACGGGTCGGACGAATTCGCGGGTTGCAAAAGGTTCCGGCGTTTCGGGTAGTGGTTTTGATTGGTCTGACATGACTGAGCGCGTTTACCTCGACTGGAATGCCACCGCTCCGCTGCGGCCGGACGCCCGTGCCGCAATGATTGCGGCGCTCGACCAAGTGGGCAACCCGTCTTCGGTGCATCATGAGGGCCGCGCCGCAAGACGTCTCGTCGAACAGGCGCGCGAGCGGGTAGCCGCATTGGTCGCAGCAGAGCCTCGCAACGTCGTGTTTACCTCGGGCGGGACCGAGGCCAACATGATGGCGCTGAGCCCGGCGCTGGAAACTGCTGAGCACAAGAGCGGGTTTGACCGGTTGCTGACATCGGCAGTCGAGCACGCCTCGGTGCGCGCGGGCGGAGGCTTCAGGTTCGACCAGGTCGAGGAGATTCCCGTCACCGGCGACGGGTTGGTCGATCTCGAAGTCTTGGAACGTCGCCTCAGCGAGCTGCAGCGGCAAGGTGCGCAGCCCCCGCTCGTCTCCATCATGGCAGCCAACAACGAGACCGGCGTCATCCAACCGGTCGAGACCGCTGCTAGCCTGATCCGCGCTGCTGGCGGTCTGTTGCATGTCGATGCTGTCCAGGTCGTTGGACGCATCCCTTGCGATATCAGCCGGTCGGGCGCCGATCTAATGACGGTCTCCGCACATAAGCTGGGCGGACCACAAGGCGTTGGAGCGCTGGTCAAGCGATCGGCTGATCTGCACCTCGCGCAAGCGCTGTTGCGGGGCGGTGGCCAGGAGCGCGGCGCGCGCGCCGGCACCGAAAATGTTGCCGGGATTTCGGGATTTGGCGCTGCGGCGGCCTCCGCTGTGGCAACGATGGCGGCGGACAGTTCGCGCATGCGGTCCTTGCGCGATCGGCTAGAAGCCGGGTTGGCGCGAGGCCCTACGGTTGTGTTCGGCCGCAATGCCGAGCGACTGCCAAATACCAGCCTGTTTGCGGCACCCGGATTGCGTGCAGAAACGGCGATTATCAACCTCGATCTTGAGGGCTTCGCAGTGTCCTCGGGTTCCGCCTGCTCGTCCGGCAAAGTTGCTGCGTCGCACGTGCTGGCCGCCATGGGAGTGCCGGGGAATTTGAGCTCGGGGGCGATCCGGCTCAGTCTCGGACCGGCGACGTGCGAAAATGAAATCGATTTGTTTCTTGAGGCTTGGATGAAGCTCCTGACGGGGCTATCTAGGGGAGGAAGCGGCCTTGCCGCGTGATTGATAAGCTATGGGTGATTGCCGCAACCGGGAACCGACCATAGACGACCAGATTGATCCAACCCGTGGTCCTTGAAACCACAGTGGAGGGAATAAATGCCGGCCGTGCAAGAGACCGTCGAGCGGGTGCGCCTGATCGACGTGGACCAGTACAAGTACGGGTTTGAGACGCTTATTGAGTCCGAAAAGGCTCCGAAGGGCCTGAGCGAAGACACCATACGCTTCATCTCCGCCAAAAAGAACGAACCTGCTTGGCTGCTGGAGTGGCGCCTTGGCGCCTACCGCCATTGGCTGACCATGCGGGAGCCGAGATGGGCGCGGGTGGACTATCCGGCGATCGATTACCAGGACATCTACTACTACGCGGCGCCGAAGCAGACCGTGGCACCGAAGTCCCTCGACGAGGTCGATCCGGAGATCCTCAGAACCTACGAGAAGCTAGGGATTCCGCTGCGCGAGCAGGAATTGCTGGCGGGCGTGGTGCGTCAGGTCGATGGCCGGGAGGGCGCCTCGCAGGCCCGTCGGGTTGCGGTCGACGCCGTGTTCGATTCGGTCTCGGTGGCAACGACGTTCAAGAACGAGCTCAAGAAGGCCGGCGTTATCTTCATGCCGATCTCGGAAGCCGTCCGTGAGCATCCTGAGCTGGTTAAGGATTATCTCGGCTCGGTGGTGCCGACCAAGGATAACTTCTTCGCCACGCTTAACTCGGCGGTGTTTTCCGATGGCTCCTTTGTGTATGTGCCGCCGGGTGTGCGCTGCCCGATGGAGCTGTCGACCTATTTCCGCATCAACGAACGCAATACCGGCCAGTTCGAGCGTACCCTCATCATCGCCGACAAGGGCTCCTATGTGAGTTATCTGGAGGGGTGCACCGCACCTCGCCGCGATGAGAACCAGCTCCACGCCGCAGTGGTCGAGCTGATTGCCCTCGATGACGCCGAGATCAAGTATTCGACCGTCCAAAACTGGTATCCGGGCGACGCGCAAGGCCGTGGCGGCGTCTTCAACTTCGTCACCAAGCGAGGTCTTTGCTACGGCGATCGTTCGAGGATTTCCTGGACCCAGGTCGAAACCGGCTCGGCCATCACCTGGAAATATCCGAGTTGCATCTTGCGCGGCAACCATTCGCGCGGCGAGTTCTACTCGATTGCGATCTCCAATGGCCGTCAGCAGGTCGATTCCGGTACCAAAATGATTCATCGTGGCCGCAACACCACCAGCCGGATCATTTCCAAGGGCATTGCCGCCGGGCATTCCAACAACACCTATCGGGGTCTGGTCTCGGCGCACCGCCGCGCCGTCGGCGCGCGCAACTTTACCAATTGCGACTCGCTCTTGATCGGCAATCACTGCGGCGCCCACACGGTCCCCTACATCGAGTCCAAGAACCCCGCCGCAGTGTTCGAGCACGAGGCGACGACGTCGAAGATCTCCGAGGAGATGCTGTTCTACTGCATGCAGCGCGGCCTCTCCCAGGAGGATGCGGTGGCGCTTGTCGTCAACGGCTTTGTCCGCGACGTGCTGCAGCAGTTGCCGATGGAGTTCGCGGTCGAGGCGCAGAAGCTGATTTCGATCAGCCTTGAGGGCTCGGTCGGATAACCGGAGCCTTGTCCATGAGATCGAACCACCGCTCCCCGTGATGACGGCGTCATCAACCCATGGCTGCGGAGAAAATGGTTCAATCCTGATTGGCGAAATCCCGAGAGGTTTACGTGTCGCTGCTCGAAGTCAAAAATCTCGCGGTTAAGGTCGACGACCGCGAAATATTAAAGGGTCTCGATCTCGTCGTGGAGCGCGGCGAAGTGCACGCCATCATGGGTCCGAATGGCTCGGGCAAGTCGACGCTTGCCCATGTCTTGTCGGGAAAGCCCGGCTATGAGGTCACCGGCGGCGACGTGAAATTCGACGACGCCGACCTCCTCGAGCTCGCGCCCGACCAGCGTGCGGCGCGCGGCATTTTCCTGGCGTTCCAATATCCGCTTGAAATCCCAGGCGTTCCCACCATGACTTTCCTTCGCACGGCGCTCAACGCGCAGCGCAAGGCGCGCGGCGAGCCCGAGCTGATGCCGCCTGACTTCGTCAGGCGCGCTCGCGAACAGGCGGCCAAGCTTTCAATCGATTGGGACTTGTTGAAACGTCCGGTCAATGTCGGGTTTTCCGGCGGTGAGAAGAAGCGCAACGAGATCCTGCAGATGGCCCTTTTTGAACCAAAGCTGGCGGTTCTTGACGAGACGGATTCCGGCCTCGACATCGACGCCCTCAAGGTCGTCGCCGATGGTGTCAACCGGCTGCGTTCGCCGGACCGCGCCATGCTCGTCATCACCCATTACCAGCGGCTCCTCAACCACATCGTGCCGGATGTCGTGCACGTGCTGGCGAACGGCCGCATCGTGCGCACCGGGGGTAGCGAGCTGGCCCTGGAGCTCGAAGCCGAGGGCTATGCGCCATACCAGGAAGAGGTGGCGTTGACGCCATGACGGCCGAGATCACCCCCATCAAGACGGCGGCCGAATCCGGCCTTGCCGAAGCTTTTGCGGCGTTGCGTGGCCGTTTGGCGGACGGCGCTGTCACGGCGCGCCGGCAGGCTGCGTTTGCGCGTTTCGAGGCGCAGGGGTTGCCTCACCGCCACATTGAGGAATGGAAATACACCGACCTGCGCGGGCTGATGCGCGATGCCAAGCCGCTCGCGGGCGTGCCGGATGCGCACGCCAAGGCGCGCGCAAAATCGTCGGGCGCCGTATTTGCAGCGCTCGAGGCCCGGCGCATCGTGTTCGTTGACGGCGCCTTCATCCCGGAATTGTCCGATCTCGTCGCGCTCGATCCCGGATTGAGAATTTACTCGCTGGCGGATGCGCTCAGCCGCGGTCATCCCCCTCCTTACCTGTCGCTGGCCACTCCCCCTGCGTCCCCCGCAAGCGCGGCAGGTGGGGGGCAGGAGGAGGGTAGGCAGGACGAGAGGCTCGGCGCTGCCGGCCCGGCGGAAGGCAATGTCGCCTACGAACTCAACACAGCCTTCATGGGCGATGGCGCCATCGTCAAAGTCCAGCCGGGCGCTGAAATCGCTCGGCCGCTGCATCTCGTCTTCGTCTACGGCGCGCGACGCGCCACGGCGTCGTTTTCGCGTTCGCTTGTTGATCTCGGAGCGGGCGCGGGCTTGACGCTGCTCGAAAGCCATGAAGGTCCGGACGGGATCGACTATCAGGTCAACACTGCCCTTGATCTCGTGGTCGGTGAT
>JASHRR010001368.1 GCA_030037185.1 Xanthobacteraceae bacterium
GTGATCGGTAGCCCAGGAGCCTTCGTGATGGTGGCGGAGAATTTTAGCTCGTTCGGCCAGGCAGTCCTCAACAAATTGAGCGCCGAGGTCACCTCGAAACCGACGAGGTGATCTAATACTACAGAGTCATAAGAATTGTATCTAATTGAAATTACATGATTTTTGTCATTTTTGAAAAACCCAATAATTTCAACAACCACATCGAACCACTGACACAGTAGTACTAAATAGGTGGCGAGTGCCAAAGGGGCGTGACTTTCACCATTGCAACTCAGCGCACGGTCGATTCCAGGTCAACGGCTGCCGTTCCGACTACGTCGGCACCACGTCCGATGTACCTCAGACTGCTGACGACCTGTCGCGTCGTCGAGCTCGTCAGCCTTGGGCCAACAGCAGACATGGATTGCGTCTATCATCCGCGACCGGCCCAACCTCCCGTTCAGACTAGCCTTCATGGGATGACAAAACAGTCCTGACTGAATCGGCCTCGGTTGATGAATTTCTGAGGCGTCGTCCAGGTCATTCAAGATGGTCGTGATCGATCCGCTCTTCATGGCCTCAGCGGGGAGCCTTGAGCGCGACGATGTGATGTATCCTGGAAGTAAGCCGTCGGTGTCGTGCCGAATGAAGCTCTGAAAGCCGCTATAAAGCTTGACGGCGTCTCATAACCTACCGCGTAAGCAACGTCGCTGACGCTATCCCCGTGCGCCAACTGCTCTAGCGCGGTAATCATCCGATGCCGCACGCGCCATCTGCCGAAAGACATTCGCGTTTCGGAGGCAAAAAGGCGTTCGATCGTCCTGTGACTCGCGCCGGCCGCCGACGCTAACTCGGTGAGCGGCCTTCTGTCCGCCGGGTCCGCTCTGAGCATGGCGGCGACCCGCTCGGCTCTTGGGTCGCTCAACTCGGGCAGCTCCAGCGGCGCCTGTTCGTGCACTTCGAGTTGCTCGAGAAGGACCCGCGCGAGACGCGAAGAGCGAGAGTCGGGCGGATAGTCCCAAGGCTGCTCCGAACAGACGATAAACAACTCACGTATGAGTGGGGAGACGCTCACGACGTTGCAACCGGTCCAATGCGGCGCGCCGGGGGCGTCCCGATCCACCCAAAAAATGATGAGTTCGACAGGTTGCTTGACGAGAAGGGCGTGAGGGGTGCCGCCGCTGATCCAGATCGACCTTGTCGGGGGGAGTATCCAGCTTCCGGTAGGGGTAGAGACGTGGATCACGCCCTTTTGCGAGTACATAAGCTGGTGCCGCGAGTGGATGTGCCGCGCCTTCTCGCTTCGGGACGGCCAATGACTGCTGACGCCAACGACCGGCGCCTGCGCCTTATCGGGAATCAGCTCGGCAAGAGCGGTTTGGCGGGATAGCGACATATTCTGTCATTATAGCGCTAACTCCCGCAAATACAAAGATATATCTCGGACAGGACCGAGCCGCCTAGAAACGGCATTTGTCTCGACCCTACTCGCGGCCTAGCCAGGCGCCGACGTGGTCACCAATCGCCCCAAGCGGAAAGAGGAATATGGAACCCCGAACTCGCCGAGATACTGAACACCGAACCCGCCGCGTCAGGCACAACTCGCGCCGTAGGACGCTCGTCGTCCTAGAAAAGCGGCATGTCACGCCGCGGATGCTCCGAGTAGTCCTCGGTGGCAAGGACTTCGAGAACTTCACGACCCCGTCCGCCGACGATCATATCAAGCTCTATGTTCCGGGCGAAGGAGGCGATCTCGAAGCTCGCGACTTCACCCCGAGACATTTCGATCCCGAAGCCAAAAAGTTGACCATCGACATTGCGCTGCATCCTGCCGGTCCGGCGATCCGCTGGGCAGAGCAGGCTCAGATCGGAGACGTCGTAGCGATCAGCGGCCCCCGAGGCTCGCTCATGATAGCGGACGACTTCGACTGGTGGTTCCTCATCGGTGACGAAACCGCCCTGCCGTCAATCGGCCGTCGGGTTGAAAGCCTGGCAGAGGGCGTTGCCGCCATCACGCTCGTGGCGGTCAATGGTCCGGCCGAGCAACAGGCGTTCAACACGCGAGCAGATCACCAAGCGATCTGGATTCATCGCTGTCCTGACGACGCCACCGATGCCCAGCCGGTAGTGGAGGCGCTGAAGAGGATAGAGCTGCCACCTGGCGAAGGTTTCGTGTGGATCGCGGCGGAGGCCAAAGTCGCGCGCGCCGCTCGAGACCACATCGTCAACATCAGACGCCATCCGGTGCAATGGCTCCGGGCATCGGGATATTGGATCGAAGGTCAAGCGGACGCTTACGAACGGCTGGAGAGCTCGTTATGACCCCAGCCCTCCGGCAGATCGTGTTCATCAACACTGCCCACACGATCACCCATTATAGCTTAGTGATCCTGCCCACCGCCGTGCTGGCGATGGCGGTCCCCGGCGGCCCGTTCGGCGAGTCCTATGGCCCGATCCTCGCCCTCGCCACCGGCATGTTTGTGCTCTACGGCCTGTTGGCACTGCCGCAGGGTTGGCTGGCGCAGCGCTTCGGCCGCAAGATATTGATGACCGCATTCTTCCTGGGCACCGCCGTTGGCCTGATCGGCGCCGGTCTCGCCCATTCCCCCACCATGCTTGCCATCGACCTGGCATTCACCGGAGGGTTCATCGCGATCTACCACCCAATCGGGACGACAATGCTGGTGGAGGCCGCCGGTGACAAACCCGGCAAATCAATCGGCGTGAACGGCGTGTTCGGCAACCTGGGAGTCGCGTTGGCTCCGGTCGTAACTGCCTTCCTGGCCAACGCCATCGGCTGGCGCGCCGCATTCATTGCGCCCGGTCTGGTCTGCGCCGCCGCCGGGTTGCTGTGGATGCGCACCCCGCTCGCTCCGGCCAGCTTGCATGTCAACTGCCGCCCGTTCCCGCCAATCCCTCGCCATCTGGTACGCCGTGCCGTGCTGGTGTTGATGCTGATCGCGATGTCGTCGGGGCTGGTGTTCAACGCCTTCACCATGCTGCTGCCAAAGCTGTTGCAGGAGAGGCTGGCCGGGAACGGCACCCTGCTACCCCTGATCGGCCTCGCTGCCTTCCTGGTGACTTTGTGCGGCGCGCTGACCCAGTTCAGCGTCGGCCGGATGATCGATCGCAACACGCTGAAGCGAGTTTTCTTCCCGGTTAGCATCGTGCTTGCGCCGGCGATGCTGGCGCTGTCATTCGCGCAAGGCTGGCTGGTACTCCCGCTGGCGGCGGCGGTCG